>CAKRWK010000317.1 GCA_934417455.1 uncultured Eubacteriales bacterium | reverse complement strand
GAGAGATCGCCGTCCTTTGCGATACCTGTCTGAGATGCGGGAATGAAGACGCGGTTTCCGTTCACCGACATGGTGACGCCGCCTTTGACAGCCGCCGTGACATTTCCTTCGATAATCGCTCCGTTATCGTAAGCGTCTTTCAGGACAGTCCAACTTCTGTCCGCGTCCACTCTCTTTTTCGAGAGAGTAGCGACTCCTTTGCCATCCTCTACGCGGATGACGAATGCCGTGACCTCATCACCGACTTTGAACATATCGGACAGGTTGACCGAATTGTCGTCGGTGATCTGTTCTTTGGGGATCACGCCGGTGACTTTGGTACCGAGGTCGAGTTGAATCTCGGCCGGGGTAACTGCGTACACGGTTCCGGTAACTGTTTCTCCTGTATGTAAAGTGGTGAGGGATTCCTCCAGCATTGTTCCAAAATCTTTGGTTTCCATTGCTTTTATAACCTCCGTTATTATATCGTCGGGTGTGGACGCACCCGCCGTGATTCCGATGTTTGAAAAATTCAGGGAAGGAAAAACATGTACCGCGTCCGCCGCCGATTCGATAAGATAGGTGTGCGGGCATTCGGAGAGACAAATGTCATACAGTTTTTTTGTGTTGGCACTGCCGCTGTCACCGACAACCGCCATCGCGTCCGCCACTGCGGCCAACGCTTTGGCATCTTCCTGCCTTTTTTCCGTAACATTACATATTGTATCAAAAAAAATCGCATTTGTACATAGGTTTTTGAAATTTTTTTTGATTTTTTGGAATTCTTTTGCGTTTTGCGTGGTCTGTGCGCAGAAAACGGGCGTCTTTTCACCGAATTTCAGCGCGGAAAGTTCTTCTTCTGAAGAAAACATGTACTTTTCGCCGTTGGCATAACTGAATGTGCCGATCGCTTCCGGATGGGCTTTGTCGCAAAAAAGAAGAAATACCGTTGTGTCGGGTGTTGTGTTCTTCTTTGCAATATCGTGGATTTTCAGGACGGAAGGACATGTCATATTCACATACCGGAACAGGGGGGATATGTTCGTAAGTGCGTCAAGCCGCCGGTATGTTTCTTTTGTTACGCCGTGCGTGCGTATAACGACGGTGCGCGGCACATCCGGAGCCTCTCTCACCAGTCGTTCCGCTTCCTCAGGGGTGACGGATGTCACGCCCTCTGCCGCCAACGCTTCCGTATACAGGCGATTGTGAATCAGTGGGCCGAGCGTGTGAATGCATTCTCCGGGTCGTTTGTCCCGTATCAGTTGTTTTATCACATTGTCGGCCCGTCGGACACCGGGACAGAATCCGGCGCAACCCGAAACCATGATTTTCATCTTTCTCCGTTTCCGGCATCGGAGGTATCCGCCCCGACCGATGTCTTCTCATATCAGCCGAGAGAGAGAATTTCATTGAAAATCCGTTCCGTAGCGGATTTGTACTCTTCGTATCCGCCTTTTGTACAACCGAGTTCGTCGTAGGACATCGGTTTGCCGAAAATAATATCCACACGGCGGAGGGGCGCAT
>CAKRWK010000316.1 GCA_934417455.1 uncultured Eubacteriales bacterium | reverse complement strand
GGATAACCGATCGATGATGTCGCTGATGAACGGACTGGACCCTGATGTGAAGGCCGCGGTCGCGTCTGTCCTTGGAGCGTAATGTTGCATTGAGTCGTTTATTTGCTCGCTTTTGTCACAAACACGAGACAGATGAAAGAGAGAAGCGAGCTTCCGCAGAAAGCCAAAGTACAGCTGAAGGAAGGACGAGTGAATGTAGAGATGAAGAAGATCCGCGACAAAAGCCAGGGCAACGATCCCTCGAAAAGCGGGCAAGTTCTTTTTCGTCACGCACTGCCTATGCGGTGAGACACCGACGCGAATCCCACCCCATAAATGCACAGTGGTGGTCGTAGTTTCGAACGCACACTCCACAGCGATCGCAATGGCGAGAATGCGGTGGGCAATACACACGGCAAATGGAGCAGTAGTGGTAGTCCTGACTCTCCAGCAGGTCCTTGTTCTCGATGCTGTTCTCCTCGTTGGGAACGATCACTCCCGGATCGAACATCCCGACACGGAAATAGCAGTACAGCAACGAGAAATGACAGGCGTAAAAGAAGAGACGGAAAGGAAGGGAGTAGAATTGGAGCTCCTCCATGGAGAACGAATACAGCGTCACGAATGCGATAAAGCAGAGCATCGGAACATAGAGCCACCTTCAAATCACTTGGAAGTGGATCCACTACCAGTCGGGTCCCAGCAGCAGGGTGTGCTTGCTGAAGCCGAGTCCGCCAAACAGAATGAAATAGTTGTCCTGCTTGTAGAGCCACCTTTCAGATGAGGACGAAACGAGTTCCACACTTCCTACGAGAAAGGAATAGAATGGAGACTGTGCAGAAGACGATGAGACGAATAGTGGGGGTCCCACTTCTTGCCACTTCTCATTTGCAAGGACTCAGATCATGCTGAGAAGCGTTCAGAGGCTCTCCCCGCAGAGTCTTCTCTCAATTCCCAGGAAGGGCTTTCCGACATACGTGATTCGTGCGTATTCTTCGCACATGTCCTTTTCTGATGTTCGCTTTGACGTTGCTCATCATGGGTAGTTCTTCAACACGACGTTGTTGTACCGCATGCCCAATTCCCTTGTATCGGGAACGGATTACGTTTCTCTCAAGCCGAATCGAAGTCGAATGCGTTACAGTGATAGTGACGACTAGAGTTTAATCGAATCGTCTTCCGCAAGCTGATTTCGGAGTACGACACGTTCAACATGTATGCACCAGAAAAGTACTCTTCCCTCTCCGTGGCGGAGCAAGAGAAACTCGATGCCTCCATCCAGTCGATGCTGGTACCTGTTCCATTCCTCGTTGACCAAATAGGAGGACTTCAGCACGTGCAACTTCCTCGGCGTGATCAACGAGTATCGCAACATCACCGTTCCTGTCAACAAATACGTTCATCAGCTGTGAGTGCTGCTTTCTGTCTTTCACGTAGTGCGTTCGCCTCTCTATTCCACATGGACCTTCTTCCGCACATCCCACAAAGCGCGCTCTTCGATCTGATCAAGTACGCGAACATGGAGTGCAATGCGACTCCGCTCTC
>CAKRWK010000315.1 GCA_934417455.1 uncultured Eubacteriales bacterium | reverse complement strand
TTCGACCTTCGGCGAAAAGGTAATCTGTCCGCCGAAGGTTTCTTTTTCTATGACCGTAACGGATTTGTTCGCACGGCAAAGGTAGAGGGCGGCGGTCAGCCCCGCAGGGCCGCCGCCGACAATTACGACATCTGTCATATATGCCTCATTATTGATTCAGAAATTTCTTGATGTCGGAAACACCGACATGTTTTTCGACAGTTCCGCCGCGGACGATACAGAGGGTCGGCGCCTGACGGATACCGAATTCGGCCGCCATATCCGGATGTTCATTGGCGAGAATCTTTTCAAAGACGACACCGGCTTTTTCGAGCGCGGCCGCGGCAATCTTACAGTTGGGGCAGGTCGCCGTCGTGAAGAGATACGTTCCGTCCTTCGGTCCGGCGGCAGCGCCGATGGTCTCATCCGCCACGGGCACGGCCTCGCCGCAACAGCCCTCGTGTTTCAGATGGGAATGGGCAATGTCATAGACTTTGCGGTCTTTGAACTCCTGCGACTTACCGTCGTTCCAGTTCTGCACGGGACGGTAGTAACCGGTAATACGGCTGTACACTTCCGTCTTTTCTCCGCATTTCGGGCAGGTGTAGACCTCGCCGGCAATATAACCGTGGTTTTTGCAAACGGAATAGGTGGGCGAAAGCGTGTAATACGGGAGTTTATAGTTTTCCGCAATCTTACGGACAAGGTTGGCCGCGGCTTTCCAGTCGGGCAATTTTTCGCCGAGGAAGGCATGGAAAACGGTGCCGGACGTATAGAGCGTCTGCAATTCGTCCTGAATGTCAAGAGCGGAGAAAATATCCTCCGTATAACCGACGGGAAGGTGCGAACTGTTGGTGTAGTACGGCGTATCTCCGGGATTCTTCGCGGCGGTGATAATGCCGGGGAATTTTTTGACGTCGTGCTTGGCCAGACGGTAGGCAGTGGACTCGGCCGGTGTGGCTTCGAGGTTATAGAGGTCGCCGTACTTCTCCTGATAGTCGGAGAGGCGTTCTCTCATATGATAGAGGACTTCCGCCGTGAACTTCTGCGTTTTCTCGTGCGTCATATCGGCACGGAGCCACGCGGCGTTGAGACCGACTTCATTCATACCGACAAGGCCGATGGTGGAAAAGTGGTTGGCGAAGGTGCCGAGATAACGTTTCGTATAAGGATACAGGCCGGCGTCAAGGAAGCGAGTGATGACCGTCCGTTTGACTTTCAGCGAACGCGCGGCAATGTCCATCATGTGGTCGAGACGGGCATAGAAATCCGCAGGGTCTTTCGCGAGGTAGGCAATACGGGGCATGTTGATGGTGACGACACCGACAGAACCGGTGCTTTCGCCGCTGCCGACGTAACCGCCGGACTTTTTGCGAAGTTCGCGCAGGTCAAGACGCAGACGGCAGCACATACTGCGCACGTCGCTCGGTTCCATGTCGCTGTTGATATAGTTCGAGAAGTAGGGTGTGCCGTATTTGGCGGTCATCTCAAAGAGGAGACGGTTGTTTTCCGTATCCGACCAGTCGAAATTGCGGGTGATGGAATAGGTCGGAATGGGATACTGGAAGCCACGGCCGTTGG
>CAKRWK010000314.1 GCA_934417455.1 uncultured Eubacteriales bacterium | reverse complement strand
GTTATGTATGGGTGAACGCCATCACGTCGGCCATCAAAACGGAGGACGGGACACGTCCCGTGCTCTCCGGTCTGCACGGCTCTTTCCCGGAATCCGCCTTCCGTCCCGAGGACCTCGGCGAACTGCTTGACGTGCTCTGCACGCACCCTTACCCGCTGTTCACGCCCTACTGCGACACCGACCCGCTGACGGAAAACAAATCCGCCCTGCACGCCGTTGCGGAGACGGTTCTCTACCGCGGTCTCAGCGGTAAACCCGCCTTTGCGGAAGAGGTCGGCACGCTCGGGCCGATGATTGCCTCCGAGGAAAACGCGGCGGCGTATGTCAATACCGTTCTGCACCTTCTTCTCGCGCACGGCTGTCTCGGTTTCATGTGGTGGTGCGGTTTCGAGCAGTCGAAACTGACGCATACGCCGTATGACTGGAACGCCGTGGAACGCGAACTCGGTCTGTTCCGGACCGACATGACGCCCAAACCCGTCCTGCATACGCTGTCCGACTTTGTCCGCTACACGGACACGGCAGAACCGCTGCCGCCGCGCACGGCGGATGCCGTCTGCGTGCTGAGCGCCGATACGGACACATGGCGCGCCGCGTTCGGTACCTTTATTCTTTCCAAACAGGCCGGGCTCGACATAGAATTCTGCCACATCGGGGACAAAATTCCGCCTGCCCGCGCATATATGCTTCCGTCCGTCGGGCATGACCACCTCGCCGCGCATGAAATGAAGGTCATCCTTGACCGCGTAAAGGCCGGCGCCGTGCTGTACGTTTCCGTCGGCGCCGCCCTGCTCTCTCCGTTCAGAGAAATTTTCGGCTTGCAGCCCACGCTCCGTTACCGGCAGGCGACGCCCGACCGCGTCACGCTGGGCGGATACACGTTCACTCTTTCGGATACGTTCAAAATCGACTACGCCGACGGAGACGCCGAGGTTATGGCCAGAGACGAAAACGGCCGTGCCGTCATGGCAAAACATGCCTACGGAGAAGGCACCGTTTTCTTCCTTGCCTACCCCATTGAGGACATGGGCGCCACCGTTCCGGGCATTGACGGAGGAAAAGACGAAGTTCCGCTTCACCTTTTCTACCGCGCCATGGACAAACTCAGAAATCCCGACCGCATTGTCTGCTGCGACAACCCGCATATCATGTATACGGAGCATGTCGGCGCGGACGGGTGCACCGTCGTTGCCGTCAACGCATCGCCGCGACCGACAGACACGCGTTTCACTCTGCGGGACGGATACGCCTTGGACGGTGTTCCGAAAAACCAGTCGGTGAGCCTCACGGAAACGGCCGACGCGCTCTGCGCCGCCTTCCCGCCCAACGCCGCCGTCATTTTCCGTATCCGCCGATAAGGAAAACAGGGCGATAAAACGAAAAAAAGGATTTGCCGCGGCAAATCCTTTTTTTCGTTATTCGTGAAGTTCGACGGGCAGACCGTCGGGGTCTTTGACAAAGACAAACCTCTTGCCGTCGGGCGCGGTGCGACTCGCCTCGGACGGATAGCCCGCGGCGGCGAGCGCCGCCATGTCGGCTTCGATGTCCGTCGTGCGGAGCGCAAA
>CAKRWK010000313.1 GCA_934417455.1 uncultured Eubacteriales bacterium | reverse complement strand
GCAAGAACTTGCCGTTATGAAGCGGGGGGCCGTTCTTGTGAAGGAAGCACGGGGCGCCGTTCTCGACGAAGAAGCCGTCGCCGATGCCGTATCGGATGGCAGACTCGGAGGTTTCGGTTGCGATGTGTACAGTGGGGAACCGTTCGAAAAAACGCATCCGTATACAAAAATACTTGACCGGAAAAATGTCCTTCTGACGCCGCATGCGGCGTGGGCAGCCGTTGAGGCCAGAGAACGCTGTCTCGGTGTTATCCGGGACAATATTGATGCGTATATCCGAGGAGAGAAGAAAAACCGCGTGGATATATAAAACGGCCTGCCCGATATCGGGGCAAGCCGTTGCACTGCGATTTATAAAATTACCCCCGGTCTACCGTGATGACGCAATAATCGTCCGGGTATGTTTCGCTGATTTTTTCCTCGATTTCTTTTTTGATTTCTTCCGGTGACAGTCGACTTTCATACGGCAAAACCACGTCAAATATAAGATTTGTGTGTGTCGTACCGATGACGGCGCGAAAATCATGTACCGTCACGTCCGGTTCAACTTCCGAAACAGCCTGCACAACGAACGCGCGCAGGGCATCGACCTTCGGGTCATGCAGAACAATAGGGTCCATGTGAATGGTGCAGAGAATGCCGAGTTCTTTTTGTACCGTCCGTTCTATGTTGTCCATTGCGTCATGCAGTGCAAAAATGTCGGCAGAGCCGTCCACCTCCACGTGCATGGTGGCGAACAGATGATGCGGTCCGTAATTGTGAATCATAAGGTCGTGAATCCCGATGGCCTCCGGGTATCGCGCGACAATGGCGCGGATATTCTCCACGGTTTCCTTAATCGGTGCCTCGCCGAGAATGGAGTTCTTCGTATCGTTCAGGATTTTCACGCCCGCGACGATAATCAGCACGGCGACCAACAGACCGACCGCCGCATCCAACCAAGAAAGCCCCGTCAGCCGCAGGACAACGGAAGAGACGAGAACGGCGGCAGTGGATATACAGTCGGACAGGGAATCGGTTGCGGCCGCCCGCATGACGGAAGAGTCCACCGTTTTTCCCACGTATGTATAAAATGAAGCAAGTCCGAGTTTGAAGAGAATGGAAGCCACCAGAACGCCGACGGAAATCCATGTCACGGTAACGGGTGCCGACGTATGGATGCCTATCAGCGTGAAAAAGGATTCTTTGAGAAGTTGTGCGCCCATCAGAAGGATGAAGAAAGAAACAATCATGGAAGCCACGTATTCCATGCGGGCATGCCCGAACGGGTGCGCCCTATCGGCGGGTTTGGCCGATATACGGAAGGATATGAGCGAGATGACGGACGACCCGGCGTCGGACATGTTGTTGAGTGCGTCCGCCGTGATGGCGACGGAACCGGTAAGAAGACCCATCAGAAGTTTTCCGCCTGACAAAAGCAGATTGACAATGATGCCGACAATACCGGCGAAGACGCCGTATTTTTCGCGTACTGAGGCACTGTCCGTTTTGTCCGCGTCACGGATAAAGAGTCGGCAAAGAAATTTGTACATACGATTTCTCCCGTCATGCAAGTATAAATAAAGAG
>CAKRWK010000312.1 GCA_934417455.1 uncultured Eubacteriales bacterium | reverse complement strand
GTCGTGCAGGCGGCGATCAGTTCATCTCCGAGCGTGCGGCGCACCTCGGCCACATAGGCTTTGGTCTGCTCTTCGGCCAGCCCCGAAAGGCGGCTGCCCGCGATGATGCCGTCGATGTCTGCGCGGGAAAGACCGAAGACGGGGTCGGCGGCGATACGGTCGAGAAGGTCGTTGTCCCGTCCTTCCAGTTTGACGGCGTGGCCGGCGTCGACGGCGTGACGGCGGATGGCCTCGTGCAGGGTCTGCCGGTCGCCGCCGCGTTTGACGCATTCCATCAATATGTTTTCCGTGGCCATGAACGGAAGTTCTTCCGCCATGTGCCGCTCGATGACTTTCGGGTAAACGGTAAGGCCGCTTATCACGTTGATATACAGCGTCAGAATGCCGTCCACGGCAAGGAAAGCCTCGGGCAGGCTGATGCGGCGGTTGGCCGAGTCGTCAAGGGTGCGTTCGAGCCACTGGGTACCCGCGGTCATGGCGGGATTCATGGCGTCGGCAATGACGAATCGCGCAAGCGACGAAATGCGCTCGGAGCGCATGGGATTGCGCTTATAGGCCATGGCCGAGGAGCCGACCTGCCCGGCCTCGAACGGCTCGTCCACCTCTTTCAGGTGAGAAAGCAGGCGGATGTCGCCCGAAAATTTCTGCGCGCTCTGGGCAATGCCGGAGAGCACCGACAGGGTGAAATAATCGACCTTGCGGGTGTAGGTCTGTCCGCTGACGGCATAGGCCGACCGGAAGCCCATTTTTTCGGCGACTTTCCTTTCAAGAGCGGCGACTTTTTCCTTATCGCCGTCAAAGAGGTCGAGGAAGCTCGCCTCCGTGCCCGTCGTGCCGCGGCAACCGAGCAGGCAAAGCCGGTCGACGGTGACGTCGAGACGGTCGAGATCCAGCATGAGGTCCTGGAGCCACAGCGTCGCGCGCTTGCCGACGGTGGTCGGCTGAGCGGCCTGGAAATGCGTATAGGCCAGCGTGGTCAGGCTTCCGTACTTTTCGGCAAAACCGCACAGTGCGGCAATGGCGCCGAGCAGTTTCTTGCGCACGCAAAGAAGGGCTTCTCTTTGCAGAATGATGTCGGTGTTGTCGCCGACGTAACAACTCGTGGCGCCGAGGTGAAGAATGGGCTTCGCCGTCGGGCAGACCTCGCCGTAGGCATAGATATGCGCCATCACGTCGTGGCGCACTTCCCTCTCGCGGCGGTCGGCCACGTCATAGTCGATGTCGTCCACATGGGCACGGAGTTCTTCTATCTGCTCTTCCGTGATGGGAAGGCCGAGTTCCTTTTCGCTCTCCGCGAGCGCCACCCACAGGCGGCGCCACGTGGAAAACTTGCGGTCATCCGAAAAGATTTCCTGCATCTCCCGTCCGGCGTACCGGCGGCAGAGGGGGTTCTCATAACGGCTGTGGTCCTGCATGAAAGTCTCCTTTTGCAAACTTTTCTTTGTATTTTCCGACAGAATCTGTCAACAGACGGGCATGTGTATTATTTGCCGAGCGACGCTTTGACGAATCCGTAAAAAAGCGGATGTGCCTTGTTCGGACGGGATTTGAATTCGGGGTGAGACTGCA
>CAKRWK010000311.1 GCA_934417455.1 uncultured Eubacteriales bacterium | reverse complement strand
ACTCTCCACCATACGCTTCAGCTCCTCCACGCGCTTCCAGTCCTCCTCGTTGCGACACCCGCCCACCAGCACCAGTTTCACGTCCTCGAAGCCTTCATCTGTCCATCACATCTCCCACTCTCCCCTACCCAAGTCCAACAGTTTACGCAACACGCACAACTGCTTCATGTGGTCCTTTTCGGGACGGAACTGACCCACCGACACGATAGTGCGTTCGCGCGGCGTGTTCATGCCCAGCTGACGGTGCTCCGTCGTATCGCACGGAGGGTACACGATGAACGTCTCTACGCATGAGGGGATCCCACGAATTCCACTGTCCGGCTGCCGCCACTGCGAAATGATGTGGTTGTACGTCCACGTGCCGTTCACCAGAACGAGGTCCGCACAGCGTCCGACCAGCCCGTAGAGAGCGCTGAAAAAACGATAATAGCTGGACGTGAACGGGGAAGAGAAAACCCACAGAAGCTTCATGAATGAAATCGTCACGCTGTTGGAGATGTACGCGCTGTTGTTGTACTGCGCTCGCTGCTCCCGCACTCTCTGAAGCATATCGGTGCTGATGGTGGGGTAATGCGTGTACGACAGAATCTTGCATTCGGAGAGAAGCTTCACCACGGGGTAGGTAAATGCAAGACCCGTAGTGTCGATGAACACATCGGGGACGAACTGCTTCAAGCCGTTGAGCACAACGCGCATCGACGCGAGCGACTGTCGGATCATTGTGAAGTGCGGATAGCTACGCAATAATGCGGATTCGAAGCAGACACTTCTTGGCCTCCAACAAGTCGCGGTTTGTGAGATGAACGATCTCCAGACTAAAGGACGGTTTTATGTCAAAATGGAGAATTGCCTATGTGACAGAACGGGAAGAGTACGTACTCGGGTCTTTTCGAGAATCGCTTCTTTGCTCTCCTTGTCGCCCGTATAGATGACGCAATGAATGGGCTGGAATCTAAGCGTTACAAGGGAGAGGCAGACGCACTCCGCAATCTCCTGAAGAGCCACAACCGCTGCCCAGAGTACCTTTTCTCCGCCACCACAGCTGTTCGCGTAGGGATGGAAGAACCCCACCGTTTTTGCTTTCTAAAACCCTGAGTCCAGGCCGAGAGCCCGATTACCTTTCCATTAATATATACGACCTTCTTCCGCTTATTGATGTAGTACTTGGCATATGCAAACAAGAATAGAACTAACAGAAGCGTGCAAAGGCTGAAGATGTCACTATTCCTTCAGGAAAGCAGACACAGACAGAACATTGCATATATGAGATACCTCGTCATCGTTTCTGTCACCAAATGCATTCCGATCCGATAAAGAATAAAAGGCTGGATGGGAAGAGTGGGGCGGACGGGGAGAAGAGGACTCTAGGTACAGAGACCGTTCCGTCCTTCGTGAAAATCTCTTGTGAGGAACGCGCGGATACGTAGAATGCGATCTGTACAAAGCCGTCAGCTGCACAAAACGATTATCGAGTCACAGTTTATTTCGCTGTGTTTATTTCGTCATTCTGTAAAACCGTAATATGAATCCAGAAGTGCATCCTGAGTCTTCCCATTCAGATTTGCATGAGGGTACCC
>CAKRWK010000310.1 GCA_934417455.1 uncultured Eubacteriales bacterium | reverse complement strand
CATTCCGCTGTCGGAAACAAAATGATAGGTGCCAAGGTCAACGGTGTGATAGTGCCCATCGACCGTGTGCCACAGAACGGCGAAATCGTGGAAATTCTCACGTCGCAGAGTTCCAAAGGCCCCAGCCGTGACTGGCTGAAAATCGTAAAGACTGCGCAGGCGAGGACGAAAATCCGGCAATGGTTCAAAAAAGAACGGCGCACGGAAAACATTCAGGTTGGAAAATCCGAGGTGGAAAAAGAAATCCGCCGCATGGGACGTACCTGCACGGACTCGGAACTGGCCGATCTTATCACTCAGATAGCCAGGAAAATCGGTATCAACGACGCCGACGATTTTTACAACACCATCGGTTTCGGGGGATTGTCCGTACAGCGTTTCCTTCCGAAAATAAAGGAAGAAATTGACAAACTGCACGCCACGGATGACGCGCCGGCGCCTTTATCCGCGGCGGAAGAGATGAAAAACATCCGTATCGAGCAGAACAAAAAACGTATGCGTTCCGTCGGCGGCGTTCTTATCGACGGAGAACCGGGATGTCAGGTGAAATTTGCCAAGTGCTGCAACCCGTTGCCGGGGGATTCCATTGTCGGCTTTATCACACGCGGTTTCGGCATTTCCATTCATAAGGCCGACTGCCCGAACGTATTGTCCAGTCGTACGGAGGAAAATCTTGCCCGTTGGGTAACGGCAGAATGGGAGAGAACCCCGGAGAGCGGCGGAAAATCCGAGCTTTACGAAGCATCGCTTCAGATTATTCTTGAGGATAATATCGGGTCTCTGGCGGCCATATCCACAGCTCTTGCCGACATGAAGGTTTCCATTCTTTCCATCAATACGCAGAGCAGTAAAAACGGACAGACCATGGTGCACCTCGTCATTGCCTGCAACAGCACGTCGCATTTTGACGTCATCATGTCGAAACTTCGTCAACTTCCGAACGTCATTTCCGTTTCGCGCTTTGTTTCACACTGAAAAAACAGGCGGAAGTCCCTGTACGAACGAGTGGATACCGCCGCAAGGAGGAAGATATGACAGCGGTTTTGCAACGCGTATACCATGCGACCGTTTATGCGGACGGCGTACGCTCCGGTGACATCGGTGCCGGACTCTATATTCTTCTTGGCGTGGAGTCGGGGGATACGGAGGAGGACGTGGTTCTTCTTTCGGAAAAGATTCTGAAACTCCGTATTTTCGCCGATGAGAAAGGGAAGATGAATCTCTCCGTACTGGATATAAACGGGGATGTGATGATTGTCCCGAATTTCACGCTTTGCGCCAACTACGCGCACGGGAACCGCCCCGACTATCTTTCCGCCGAAAAACCGGCCGAGGCATGCCGACTTTTCCGCGCTTTCACAGATGCCGTAAGGCAGAAAATTCCACAGGTGGCCTGCGGCGTTTTTGGCGCGGATATGCGGACGGACATGTCGACGGACGGTCCTATTACGATTGTGATGCAATCGGAAATATTAAGAAAAAGTAAGGCAGAAAACAGGAGACACCCATGATACTGCATCTTGAAGGTAATATCAATCCGTAGTATGTACAGACGCGTGCCCTGGTTTTTTGTCCGGGGG
>CAKRWK010000309.1 GCA_934417455.1 uncultured Eubacteriales bacterium | reverse complement strand
ACCTCCGCGCAAAACGGTCAACCGGCCGTCGCCGGAAAAGACAACGCTACCGGAAAGGTCGTATGTTCCGTTTTGAAATTCCGTGTTTTCCGTGACGGTCACCCCGTCAAAAACCAGACGGCAGGGACGGTATCCGTCCCCGTCCGCCCGTCTTTTGTCAAGGGCGGACAGCACATTCCCAAACGCGCTCTCCCGCGCGATTTCTTCTCCGGTGTCGGACGTCAAAATGTATGTTTCCCCTTCTTTTGTCACCCGATATGTGTCCGTCGGAGCGGCGTGCGCAGCCGTGGACATCAGCACGAAAACAAGCAGACCGAAGAAAAATCCTGTGATTTTTGAAAACTTCCTCATGTTTTTCCTTCCTTTCATGAGGAAATTATACCAACTGTTTCCATATTTTTCAAGACTCGGCAGCGTCAACATTTCGCGCAATGCACCCCCGTCCGACAGAAAAGGGAAAACGCGGCCGTCCTTTGACAGACAGTCGCGTTTTCCGACAATTGTTTTTTTCAGATATACCGCTCAATCATATCGGTAATCCGTGCGCGCGGAACGTATCCGACGGAGGTTTCCTTTACCTCACCGTTCACAAGAACGGCAATCGTGGGAATGCTCTCCACCGAAAAACGGGTCGCGAGGGCGCCTTCTTCATCGACGTTGACCTTGCCGAACAGGACATCCGGATAATCCCCCTCAATGTCCTCCATCACCGGAGCCATCATGCGGCAGGGGCCGCACCACGGTGCCCAGAAATCGAGAACGGCAACGGGCGCGTTTTTCACTTCCGATTCATAGGTTTCGTTTGTAACGGGTTTCATAAGAAACTCCTTTCTTTTTTTCTTATTGTACACTTTTCTTCGGTGTTTGTCCACTATGTGAATGCAAATTTTCTTTTTCTTCACATTTTATCCCTATTTTAGACAAAATACCGGAAGTATAATATAGGATGTCCGAAACGAAAGTCCCGAAACGGCGGATTTTTCGGACACTTCATTTGATACATTCACTCCGAAAGAAGGAAAAAACATGAATTACTATACACTTCCCCTTGTCGTCAACATTCATGACGTTGACCCGAACGGCGTCTGCCGCGCGTCGGCCATGCTCCGTTTCATGCAGTCCTCCGCGGAAGCGCAACTCTCGGAATACGGCATGTCCTACGACGAACTGAAAGAAAAAAAGCGCGCCTTTATTCTCAGCCGCATTTACATGGAATTTGCCGAAGCCCCGCGCGCCGGCGTTCCCCTGTCGGCTGCCACATATCCCTGCGAGAGCCGCGGTTACAGTTTCATGCGTTGCTATGAACTCTATAAGGAAGAAAAGGTGATAGGACAGGCCGTTTCCGTCTTTGCACTCATTGATACGGATACGCACGCACTGCTTCCCGTCGATTCTTTTGCATTGCCGTTCCCGGCAGGGCAGGTACCTGCCACAGTGGGACAGACGCGGTTCCGCCTGCCTGACGACATGGAGGACTGCGGCACTTATACCGTCCGCTACGCCGACCTCGACCAGAACGGACATATGAAAAATACGCATTATCCCGACATTTACGCCGACTTTTTGCCGCTTGGCGGACGCCGTATCTC
>CAKRWK010000308.1 GCA_934417455.1 uncultured Eubacteriales bacterium | reverse complement strand
AAAAACTTTTCCGGACGGAACGCGAAGCACTCCGCCACCCGTTTCTGCACCGCCCGTCCAGCGTCGACACACCTCTCCTTTTTGCCGTCATCCTTCTCGGAATGATCGGTACGGTAACGATTTTCAGCGCGGGATATGCTTACGCGGCTTTCCGGTACGATGATCCCGCTTTCTTTATCAAAAAGCAGACGGTGTTTCTTCTTCTCGGTTTTGCCGTTCTTTGGTTCTCATCCCGTCTGTCTCCCTCGTTCTGCGAATCCGTATCGGGCATTCTTTACCTGTTTACGGCGGCACTTCTGGTGCTCGTGCTCGTCATCGGATTCACCGGCAACGGCGCGCAGCGTTGGATAAGCATCGGACCTTTGACCATACAGCCGTCCGAGATTGCCAAAATGAGTCTCGTTCTGATTCTCGCGCGATATTACGCGATTTACGACGAACTTGCACTCGACAGAAAGAACGCCCGAAACGCTTTCTGGTACGGAACGCTGTATCCAGCCTGTCTCATGCTGCTTATCATCGTCCTTGTCATGCTGCAGAAACATCTTTCCTGCATCATTATTCTCGGACTTATCGGTCTTTGCGTTATGTTGGTATCCGGTATACGTACGACATACATTGCGGCGTTTTCCGCCGCCGGCGCCGCAGGGGTTGCCGCGCTCGCCCTTTTCACGGATTATACCAAGGAGCGGATTACCGTCTGGCTGAATCCGGAACTTTACCGCCTGACGGGCGGTTGGCAGACACTGCAGGGACTGATGGCCATCGGTGCGGGCGGACTTTTCGGCGTCGGCATCGGTCAGAGCGCTCTGAAACACTGTTACATATCCGAACCGGCCAATGACATGATTTTTACCGTTCTGTGTGAAGAGGTCGGTGTGGTCGGCGCCGTCGGCGTACTTCTGCTGTTTGCTTTTCTGTGCTACCGCGGATATGTGATAGCGCTCCGCGCAGATACGGTCTTCCGGCGCATCACCGCGTTCGGCCTGACCACAAAAACCGCCCTGCAGGTGCTTCTCAATGTGGCGGTGGTCACCAATACCATTCCGAACACGGGAATTTCCCTGCCGTTTTTCAGTTACGGCGGGTCTTCCCTCATCATGTTGTTTTTTGAAATGGGCATGCTCCTTTCCATATCGCGTTTTGCGAAAATCAGAAAGTGAAGAAAACATGAAAATTATACTGACCGGCGGAGGAACGGCAGGCCACGTGGAGCCGGCACTCGCCGTCGCGAAAATCATGAAAAAATATGACCCCGCGTGTGATATCCTCTTCATCGGTCGGACGGGCGGTAAAGAAAACGACGCCGTTATTCGCTCGGGGATTTCTCTCGTCACGGTTCCCGTGCGCGGCATGGAACGGAAGTTCACGCCGAAAACGGTAGGCACCTTCTTCATGACGTTGAGAGCCGTTCGCAAGTCAGAAAAAATCATCCGGGACTTCGGGGCAGATGTGGTTTTCGGCACGGGGGGGTACGTTTCCTTTCCCGTGGTTTTTGCCGGCATCCGAAGAAAAATTCCGACAGTCCTTCATGAGTCCAACGCAACATTCGGTCTGACGGTGCGCCTGCTCGCCAAACGGGTCGATAAGG
>CAKRWK010000307.1 GCA_934417455.1 uncultured Eubacteriales bacterium | reverse complement strand
CTGAATTTCGGGTCTTGCAACATAGACCGCGTATACCGCATGCAACATATTACCGCCTCGGGGGAAACAAACAGCGTGGAATCTTTCCGCATGTATCCGGGCGGCAAGGGACTCAATCAGTCCGTGGCGATTGCCCGCGCGGGCGGTGAAGTATATCATGCCGGCAAAATCGGAACAGAAGGCCGGTTTCTCCTCGACCTGATGCAAAGCGCCGGCGTTCATACGGATTTGTTGCAGGTCACGGATACGGAAACCGGGCACGCCGTCATTCAGGTGGATGACGAGGGGCGCAATGCGATATTCGTATATCCCGGTTCCAATTTTCTGATGAAACAGAGCGAAATCGACAGATGGCTTGACAGATTCTCCGTCGGCGATATTCTGACGGTACAGAACGAGACCAACTGCGTCGGTTATGCGGTGCAGAAAGCCGCCGCCAAAGGCATGAAAGTGTTCTACAATCCGTCGCCGTTCAACGAGCGGATACACGAAGTCAACCTTTCCTTGGTTTTTTGTCTTGTCGTCAACGAAACGGAAGCGGCGGCCTTTGTGCCGGGCGCGGACGTAACGGAATTTCTGTCCGTCATGCGCAGAAAGTACCCGAATCTTCGCGTTCTGCTGACGCTCGGCAGTCGCGGTTCCGTCTATTCCGCTGAGGGGCACACGGTTTGGTGCCCCGCGTACCGTGTCAAGGCTGTGGATACCACGGCGGCGGGCGATACCTTCACGGGGTATTTCCTTTCGGCCTTTGCCGAGGGAGCCGATGCGAAAAGCGCACTGGAACGCGCCTCCGCCGCGGCGGCGCTGGCCGTTTCTCAAAAAGGCGCCGCGTCTTCTATTCCTATGGCGGATGCCGTTGGAGCCGTCGTCGGGAAAATACAGTGTTGCCCGCAGACCAAAGACAGAACTCTCGCGCAGATGACGGAGATTGTCCGCGAACATATATCCGACGTCACGCCGGCGTTTCTGGCAAAAGAACTCGGATACAGCGAAAACTATATCGGAAAACTTATTCGCCAGGTCAGCGGTTGTACATTCTTTTCCTTTGTTTCCGACCTGCGTCTTTCGCTTGCCGCCGACCTTCTTGTCGACACCGACCTTCCCATCGGCGAAGTTATCATGCGCGTCGGCTATAAGAATGAAACGTTCTTCCGCCGTTCTTTCAAAATGAAGTACGGAAAAACGCCGACAGAATACAGAAGAGAAAGAAAATAAAGAAAAAGGCAAACAAACGTTTGCCTTTTTCTTTATTTTTCCTCTTTCAGACGTTCGGCAATGGCGCGCATCCGCTTTTCATCCGCTTTGCATACGACGCGGTCATAGGTGAAAAGGCCATTGGTCTCGTCCTCCACGTCGGACAGTTGCGTGTACACGGCGGCCGACAGCCCGCAGGCGCGTGCGGGCAGAATTTCGTCGAGATACAGCCGTTCCAGCGCGTCCGCATAGTCGCGTTGCCTTTCAAAGAAGCGGTAACCGTAAGTTTTGTCCGTGTTGAAAATATGCCCCGGTACTTTGTAGGAATACCCGCCGAATTCGGACAGGACAACCGGCCGTGCCCCCGACGTTTTCATACGGAAAGGGCGGAAATACACATGCGG
>CAKRWK010000306.1 GCA_934417455.1 uncultured Eubacteriales bacterium | reverse complement strand
GCAACCATTGCCATTTCACCTCATTTCCACTCTAATCACAGCATATCCTCCCCAAACACACAATCACTCCCCTCCTCCCAAACCACCCTTCCACTCCTCTCCCATCCACTCTCCTCATTCCATCCTCCATCCCTTCTCACCATCACACCCGTTTCATCACCAAAATCCCCCCGATTTCTTCCCTCCATCATTATCTGCTGTTTGAGAAGGCGATGGAGGACAATCTTGACCCGATCGAAGATACGCAATACGAGGACGAGAATGAAATGTTCAGTTCCACGGAAGAGGAGGAGGAGGAAGTCATCGACTACGATGGGATGAAGAGTGCGCTGGAAATGTTCCAACAGGTACGTGCATCAACATGAATCTCCCGGTAAACTCATTCTCACTCTCTCCTAGGCGGACATCGTAAAGGAGGCACTCGATAGCGGTGTGGATCTCGTTGAGTACGGACAGAAGATCGACAATGATTTGGCTGCTTCCTCGAAGAGCTCCGTTGATGACTACCTCGCGGCAAGCAAGCAATACGCTCAGTTACACAAGCATCTCTTTTACACTGCATTTCACGAATAGAGATATGAACGCGTGCGATGCGCTTCTCGTTCAAATGCAAGAGCTGCTGCACCTGTACCAGAAGGATTTGTCGGGTGTGGCGAACGAGATTCGTACATTACAAGTGGATTTATGAGGAAAGGATGAGGCGTAGAATCAGAGTCTCGCGCTATCCCAGAAACTCCAGAATCGTCGCAACATGGACGGAGTCATTCGCGGACTCGTCAACAAGATCGCGATCAACCCGAACATGGTGAAGGTGCTGATCGAAGTCGTCCTCTCAACCCTCCCTCACCACTAGGGCGAGATCAACGAGGACTACATCACCACTCTTCACCAGTTCGACGCGCAACTTGACTTCGTGAATGAGGACGTGGAGAACGTAATCACGCCTCTTCCCCTCTCATACCTAGGAAGAACTCCACGTAGCTACCGCCGACATCAAAGCGGTGAAGGAAGTGAAGGGCGATCTCGCCATTCTCAAATCGCAAAGTGGCGCGCGCGTGAAGGAGTTCATCACAGAGAAGCTGCGTCTGATCACGCCCGAAGCCAATCTTGAGGTCTCATTCACTCCTCCTCCTCACTTCCAGGAAGTCCAGAAATCGGAGCTGATTCCACTGGCCCCCATCATGCTGTTCCTGAAGAAGCACATCCCGAAGACCTACGAGGAGGTGTGTTTCCTTCAGCCAAGTCACTCTTAGCTGAAGCGCCAGTACGTGTCGAGCGTGAAGGACATCCTCTTCAACCGCGTCAAGAGCTACCGCGAGCAGTCGGACTGACGACGCTCCCTCACGTCTAGACTACAGTCGCACGAGATGGTGGTGGGCAGCGCGGAGGACCTGTTGGTGGTAGCGGCAGTGGCGCGGAGTGAACTGTAGCACACGCAGGGCATCGTGCGGTCCTTCCTGAAGAAGAAGGTGGGCGAACAGTGAATCACTCACCCACAGAGCCAGAAGTCGCTGCGCGAGTACACCACGGAGGGCTACGAGCTGCAGGAGCGCAACGAGGTGCTCAAGCACATCGCCGACCCGCCCGTGACCGTGGAGCCGA
>CAKRWK010000305.1 GCA_934417455.1 uncultured Eubacteriales bacterium | reverse complement strand
CGACAAAATTATCCCCTTCAAATTCGACAAAGAAAAGGCGAAAGAGACATTCCTCCGCTTTGCCAAAAAGAAATTTTTCGTCCCGCGCGACTATTTCTCTCCGGAGCAGACCGACAAAATCGCGGGCGTGTATTATCCCTTCTGGGTGACGGATGCCGACACGGATACCGCCGTCGAGGCCACCGCCGCAAAAATCCGCACATGGCGGACGGGCAAGTACCGCTATACGGAAACGTCGCGGTATCATCTGCACCGCAGAGGCAAGATACATTTTGAAGATATTGTCAACTCTGCTTTGCATAAAGAGGACAAAAACATGCTTGAAGGCGTGCTTCCGTACCCATCCGACGCGCATCAGGCCTTTTCCATGCCTTACCTGCTCGGCTTTTCCGCCAAGCGGCGGGACGTCGACCGCGAGGCGCTTTCCGACACGGTCAGACGAAAAATGGAAGGCTATGCGAAAACGCTCATGCAGAATACCGCGGCGGGCTATTCCGGCTTTCTTGTCGAATCCATGGACATGCGCGTCACGGGGTCGCACTGGGATTATACCCTTATGCCCCTGTGGATTCTGACCTATCAGAGACAGGGAAAAACATATCTTTATGCCATGAACGGCTATACGGGGAAGGTCTACGGCGAGTTGCCCATTTCCTTCGGAAAACTCTTTCTCGTGTTCGGCGCGCTCTTCGCCGTGCTCACCGTCCTGTTCGGGCTGATAGGGGGGTGGCTGTTCTGAAAACCAAGGTATGGCGGCTCTTTGCCGCGCTGTTGCTTGCCTTTGTTCTCCTGTCCCTTGCCGTCCTTCCGGCGGCCGCCGTGGGCGGCACGGCCGATACCTGCGTCATCGATGAGGACGGCCTGCTCGCAGAAAACGAAAAGGCGGACATTGCCGCGGCGCTCTCCTCAGTCGATACCGACTGCCAACTCGTCTTTTACATCTATAAATACCGCGGGTACTACGCGAGCGAGGGTGATTTTTATCGGTACGACGTTATCGACAAGCCGAAAAACGTGCTCCTGCTTGAGGTCTGCAAGGAACCCGACGAATATACTTTCGTCGTTCACCATTTCGGCGAGACGGAAAAGATTTCCTCGGGCGAGATGGAATATCTTGAGGATCTGATAGAGACCGACGTCAAGGCCGGCCGCTTCGTCCTCGGTGCGACGACATTTGCCGAGAAGGGCAAGAAAGCCTTTGAGGGCAAACTCTGCCCGTGGGGCAGAATGTTTGCGATAGGCGCGGTTATCGCGCTGTTTGCAGCCGGCATTCCCGCCGTCTGCGTGGTGGTTTCTTATCGCCGCAAAAAGAGAGGGGAGACTTATCCCCTGAGCCGGTTTGCCAACCTTGACCTGACCGAGCGCGACGACGTCTGCCTCGGCACGTCCGTCACGCGGACGCTTGTCGAGTCGTCCTCTTCCCGCGGCGGATTTTCCGGTGGCGGGTTCTCGGGCGGCGGTCGCTCCGGCGGAGGCGGACATTCGTCCGGCAGTCGGCGATGAGTCTCGGGACGCGGCGGGTTCTTCTGACCGGTGCCGGCGGTTTTGTCGGCGCCCGGGTGGACTTTGCCGACCGTGCGTTCCCGCGCGGCTTTCTGCGCGGGGCTTCGGAGGACGACATCCGCGC
>CAKRWK010000304.1 GCA_934417455.1 uncultured Eubacteriales bacterium | reverse complement strand
GAGACAAGGATGTCGGAAAGCGGGAGCGGCATTTCCGTTCCGTCGTTCATAAGCAAAGAAAGTTCCATGCCGTCCGGGATAAACGTGTCGAAGGCCGTATAGGCCGTTCTGTCCGGGAGACGGTCAAGACGGATGGCAACGGGACGCACCGAGAGCACGTCAAAGCACAGCGCTTCGGATACAAGGCCGTCGTAATTTGCCGTTTCCGGCACGGTAACCTTCACATAGTATGTCCCTGCCGTTGTCGGTACGTCGGGCAGATACTCTCCGTCGCGCGACACGGAAAACGAGAGCACGCCCGTACCGAAGGCCGCCGTGTACAGAACTCGGGGCGGCGCACCTTCGTATATATCGGCCGCCGTCGGCGGTACGGTAAAACGGTTCGGAGCTTTTCCGATGACGAACACGAGGCTGATTTCGCCTTGACTTCCGTCGGAGAATATCGTGTTTTCCGCATCGGTCAAAGTCAGAACAACCGGATATTTTCCCGCGTTCTGACCACCATTATTTACTTTTACTGTATAATATGGGGAATTTTCCACATCGGCCTGTTGACTTTTTCCGTTATACGACACCGACGGAATAACGGGAATATCTATCTTTTTCGGTGCTACCGTCACCGTGACTTCCGGCGTATATACCGTCACCCGGTCGGCACCGACGGTCAGGGTGATGCGACAACGGTACCGTCCGCTGTCTGCCACGAGAGAAACAGGCTAGGACGCACCGACGTAGGTCGTTTCGGCGCCGTCCCGTTCCCAAAGATAAGTGAAAGTTCCCGTATCGGACAGGGGGTGTGACAGGTTTTCCGGTGAAAGGAACCGAAGGGTGCCGTCGTAGGTAAAAGAAACGGAGGACAGGGTGAAAGTCGGCGCCGTCAGACGGTAGAGAGCATACACGGATACGTCGTCCGCCACATGACCGTCAAACGGATTCTTCCCTTCTCTGTCCGCGTACCAGCCGACAAATTCATAGCCTGCTTTTACCGGTGCCGTCGGGTACGGCAGAACGTCGCCTCCAAGCACGCCGACGGAAGAAAGCAGAGCACCGTCGGCATAAAAACGGACGGTAAACGGAAGGTATACGGAAAGGAAATCCGTCTCATCCGTGAAGTCTGCCCGCTCCATAAAGACGAGCGGTATTTCCGCGCCGTCACGGTCAAAATAGCGCACGCGGCGGCAGTCTTCGGCCGTGGCGCCGTATATGACGGCCGCAGCACGTCCTTTTTCATAAACAGACGAGGAACGGATGCCAACGGTGCCGGAAAATGAACGGCCGCCGTCCGACAGCCAGAGAGCGCCTTCCGACAGCACGGCCGCTTCCGATGCGCCACGAAGGGTGGGTTCGCCGCACAGAACGAACGACGAGCGCGAACGCACGGCGTACCCCGCCGTGTTTTCCACGGTACCTCCCGATACGGCCAGCGTGCCGGCGGCGATGTACACGGCAGGATAATCCGAAGCCGCATGAATCCGGCCGCTCTCGATGCAGATGCGTGCCGAAGCAGCGTAATCCGCCATGACGGCATAGCGGCGGCCACCCGTCACTGTCGCACCGGAGAGAGTGAACGTACCGTCTTTGACGCGGATGTACCCGTCCCCATCGGCAAATGAAAACGTGCCGCCCGTCAGACGC
>CAKRWK010000303.1 GCA_934417455.1 uncultured Eubacteriales bacterium | reverse complement strand
CCTTTATTTTTCCGCATTTTCCTGCACTTATACGAAAAAATTGACAAATTCGTTTTCTTCTTGTATAATAAAGATGAAATAAACACTGCGGAGGTCTTTATGCTGAAACAAAATCTTTCTGTTGCTTTCCGATTCTTTGCATTGTTTTTCGGTACCGGTACGCTGACGCTGTATTTTGCCATCTGGTTATTTCCGAATTACATACCCGGTCTTTGGTTCGGCGGCAGCATTCTTGTTTTCACCCTGCTGTTTTATTTTGCCACCATCTCGGAAGAACTTTCGCATTCGCTTACCCGCAATGCGGTTCTTCTCGCCCTAGAGGGCGTCGGCACCGGGTTTGCCGCTTCGGCCATTCCCTTTGCGCTGAATTCCCGCCTGTGCCACAATCCGCAGGAGGCGTTGATTCTCTTTGTCATATACGGCGCCGCCTGTTCGTCCGGATTCTTTCTGTCGTATCTCATCAGTACCATGCAGCCCGAGCAGCATCCGCGCGCATTGGTGGTCGTGCTCTGCTCGCTGGCCGTCGCCGTATCGGTCACGCTGTCGATTATACGCCCGTCCACCCTGCAGATTTTTTCCGCCGTCGGTATTCTCTTCGGCTCCGTCTACCTTTTTGTCGCCATTTTCCTGCGCTGTCGCGAGGAGCCGAAAGCCCTCTCGGCCGCGCTTTGTACGGCCTCGATGGCCATGTACTTCTCCGTCCTGATTGCCGCGGTTGTCACCGTTCTCGTCGTCATCGGCGGCGATGGCTGTGACTGCGACTGCAGCGACTGCGACTGCAGCGGCTGTGACTGCGACGGTTGCGGCGGTGGTAAGAAAGAGAAGAAACCCAAACTCGAGCCGTAACCGAAAAGCACTTTTCACAACAAAAATCCCGTCCGACATACGAATTTTTATCGGACGGGATTTTTTCATGCTTATTGGTATTCAACAATAAAAGCAGAGGCCGCGCGCTGTCGGATGCAGAAACGTCGGGAACTGTCCCCGCCGGGCGTACACGGGTACGTCAAGGGGACTTACCGGCGTTTATGCGCCAACAGCACGCGGCCGGGGGGTTAGTCGGCGTCCTTCCTGGACAAATTCTGCCGCCCCTTCTCGTCTGTACCGAGGAATTTAACACGAACGGTGTCGCCGATGGCAACGACGTCCTCCACTTTCTCGGTACGCTGTTTCTGGAGTTTGGAGATGTGCACCATGCCTTCTTTACCGGGAGCGTACTCAACGAACGCGCCGATGGGAATGATGCGGGTAACGGTGCCCGTGTAGGTTTCACCGACCACGGGTTCAAAGACGATGGCGTCAATGATGGTCTTGGCCTTGTCCGCGCTGTCGCGGTCAACGGCGGCAATGAAGACGGAACCGTCGTCATTGATGTCGATTTTCGCGCCGGTGTCGGCCACAATCTTCTGAATAACTTTTCCGCCGGAGCCGATGACCTCGCGAATCTTATCGGGATTGATGTGCATGGTAATCATTTTGGGCGCATACTTGGAAACTTCGGCGCGGGGCGCGGGAATGGCGGCCAGAAGAATCTTGTCGATGATTTCGTCTCTGCCCTGATGCGTGGTTTCCAGAGCCTGTTTGATGATTTCGGGGGTCAGACCGTCGATTTTGAGGTCCATCTGAATGGAAGTGATGCCCTTGTGGGTGCC
>CAKRWK010000302.1 GCA_934417455.1 uncultured Eubacteriales bacterium | reverse complement strand
CTTGGAAGCCTGTCCGCCGGTGTTGGAGTAGACCTCGGTATCGAAGACCATGACGTTGATGTCTTCGCCGGAGGCGAGGACGTGGTCAAGGCCGCCGAAGCCGATGTCGTATGCCCAACCGTCGCCGCCGAAGATCCAGACGGCTTTCTTCGACAGGTACTGTTTCTCGGCGAGAATCTTCTTTTTCAGTTCGTTATCGCAGGGGCAGGCTTCGAGAAGCGCAACCATCTTCTTGGTGGCAACGTCGTTCTTCGCGCCGTCATCCAGCGTAGCGAGATATTCGTCGATGGCGGCTTTGACGTCGTCTTTATCTGCCATCTCGCGAAGTTCCTTCACATAGCCGATGAGTTTGTTACGGACGGTCTTCTGACCGACGTAGATACCGAGACCGTGCTCGGCGTTATCCTCGAAGAGGGAGTTCGCCCAAGCGGGACCTCTGCCGCTTTCCTTATTGACGGTATACGGCGTGGAGGGAGCGGAGCCACCCCAGATGGAAGAGCATCCGGTCGCATTGGAGATGAACATTCTTTCGCCAAAGAGCTGCGTGATAAGGCGCGCATAAGACGTTTCGGCGCAGCCGGCGCAGGAGCCCGAGTATTCGAGCAGGGGCTGTTTGAACTGCGAGCCCTTGACAGTGACGTTGATAAGTTCGGGTTTCTCGGAGACGTTCTCCACGGCGTAATTGTACGCATCCTGCTGATACAGTCCCTTTTCCTGAGGAACCATGACAAGCGCGGACTTGGCGGCGGCAGCCTTGGCGGCCTCTTTGGCAGCGGCCTTCGGGTTGTCCGGATTGTTCGCCGTGGCGGCGACCATGGCGTCTTTCAGCGCCTTATTGGTGACCGGGCAGGCTTTGACGCAAAGCGTACAGCCCATACAGTCAAGCGCGCTGACGGCGATGGTGAATTTGTAATTCGTCTTCATGACGGGTTTAGGCGCAAACTGCGTATTGGCGGGAGCCTTTGCGGCCTCTTCTTCCGTCATGGCAAAAGGACGGATGCAGGCGTGCGGGCAGACGAACGCGCAGTTGTTGCACTGAATGCAGTTTTCCGCTTTCCATTCGGGCACGGAGACGGCAACGCCGCGTTTTTCATAAGCGGCGGCACCCTGCGGATACTGGCCGTCGGCCATATCGGCAAAGGTTTTGACCGTCAGTTTATCGCCCTGCATGGCGTTGACGGGGATAACGATGTCGTTGACGAATTTGACAAGGTCGGCTCTCTTACCGGTGACGGGTTTGGCTGCCGGCGTCTTGCCTGCGTTCTTCCACTCGGCAGGGACTTTCACTTCGTGGAGGGCGTCCTTGCCGGCGTCGATGGCTTTATGGTTGAGGTCAACGATGTCCTGACCTTTCTTCAGGTAGGATTTCGTGGCCATATACTTCATGTAACCGATGGCTTCGTCGATGGGAAGAATCTTCGCCAGCGTGAAGAAAGCGGACTGAAGGACGGTGTTTTTGACTTTGGCGTTGCCGAGGTCGATGGCGAGTTTCGTCGCGTTGATGGTATAGAATTTCACGTTGTTGTTCGCGATGTAACTCTTGACGGAAGCCGGCAGGTTTTCGTCGAGTTCGGCGTCGTTCCAGTGGCAGTCAAGCAGGAAGGTGCCGCCCGGCTTGACGTCGGAAATCATGTCGTACTTATGGAGGTATGCC
>CAKRWK010000301.1 GCA_934417455.1 uncultured Eubacteriales bacterium | reverse complement strand
CGGTACGGCCGTGCTTCTTCTCGTCAGGGAGGAGCACTATGCGGCGGCGTTTGAAAAGGTCACGCCCCATGGCGTTCTGACCCTGCCGAAACCGACAACGTCGGTCGCCGTCACGCAGGCGCTCGGTCTGCTCGCGGGCGTGCGGGAGCGGCTGCGCCGCATGGAGGTGAAAAATACCTCCATGGAAGAAAAAATGCAGGAGATACGCCTCGTCAACCGCGCTAAATGGGTGCTGATTGACCGGCTGAAAATGACGGAGCAGGACGCGCACCGTTATATCGAAAAAACGGCCATGGACCGCTGTCTGACGCGCCGCGCCGTCGCGGAAAACATTCTGAAAACCTATCTGTAAAACCGAAAAACAAAATTATTCATAGACAAAGAGGACAAAACAATGACAAAGTACATTTTCGTTACCGGAGGCGTTGTATCCGGCCTTGGTAAGGGCATCACCGCAGCGTCGCTCGGCAGACTGCTCAAGGCACGGGGACTCAAAGTAGCGGCGCAGAAACTCGACCCGTACATCAACGTTGACCCCGGCACCATGAGCCCGTATCAGCACGGGGAAGTCTACGTGACCGAGGACGGCGCCGAAACCGACCTTGACCTCGGCCACTACGAGCGCTTCATCGACGAGAATCTGAACAAGTATTCCAACCTGACCACCGGTAAAGTGTACTGGAACGTCCTCAACAAGGAACGCCGCGGCGAGTATCTCGGCTCGACGGTGCAGGTCATTCCGCATATCACCAACGAAATCAAGGACTTTGTCTACCGCGTCGGCAAAAAAACGAATGCCGATGTCGTCATCACCGAAATCGGCGGTACCATCGGTGACATCGAGTCCCAGCCCTTCATTGAAGCCGTCCGCCAGATTTCTCTGGAAGTGGGACGGGAAAACAGCCTCTTTATCCATGTGACGCTGGTGCCGTTCCTTCGCGGTTCGGACGAGCATAAATCCAAACCCACCCAGCATTCCGTCAAGGAACTGCAGGGTCTCGGCATTCACCCGAACATCATTGTCCTGCGTTGCGACGAGCCGCTTGAGGACTCCATCTTCAAGAAAATCGCCCTTTTCTGCAACGTCAAGCCCGATTGCGTGATTGAAAACCGCACCATTCCGTGCCTGTACGAAGCCCCCCTCATGCTCGAAGCGGCCGACTTTTCGTCGGTTGTCTGCCGTGAACTCGGCATCGACGCGCCCGCGCCCGACCTCACCGAATGGCGCACCATGGTAGCGAAGGTCAAGGGAGCCGACCGCCAAGTGAAAATCGGCCTTGTCGGTAAATACGTGCAACTGCACGACGCCTATCTTTCCGTTGCGGAAGCCCTCCGCCATGCGGGCTATGCCCTCGGCGCCGAGGTGAAAATCGAATGGATTGACTCCGAACACCTCACCGCAGACACCTGCGACGAGATTCTGTCTGCCGTGGATGGAATTCTCGTGCCGGGCGGTTTCGGCAACCGCGGTATCGAAGGTATGGTTCTGGCCGCGAAGTACGCAAGAGAACATAACAAACCCTATTTCGGCATCTGCCTCGGCATGCAGATTGCCGTTATCGAATACGCCCGTCACGTGGCCGGCATTGCCGATGCCAACAGCGGCGAGTTCGACGAGCAGTGCAAAAACAAAGTCATCAATTTCATGCCCGGTCAGAGCGAGCACGTGGACAAAGGCTC
>CAKRWK010000300.1 GCA_934417455.1 uncultured Eubacteriales bacterium | reverse complement strand
GCCGGCACGCCCGGGTGTTCCGCGGCGAACCGGGCGGCACGGAGATTGGTGGAATCCGTCGATGAAAAATAAAATCTTGCAGGTTCGCTGTCCATAAAGCCTCCGCAGATGTTTTCTTCTTACATTGTAGCACATTCTTTCCGGCAGTACAAGTCCGCCGGGTAAAAATTTCATGAAATATTTCAAAAGAATGCTACTTTTCTTAACATAACCGCCACAAAAAACATGTATACTAACACCATAAGATTTTCGACATATACTTGGAGGAAAAAGGTATGAACCAAAGAGGCAGAGACGACACCGTTGCCCGCGTGCTCCACTTTGTGGAAGTGACGGCCATTGTTGTCATTCTGGTTTTCTGCACGGTGTTTTTTGTGCAGAGTTTGCAGGCGAAAGATTCGGATAAAACCGATGCGGCCATCAGCGCGGCGGCGAAGTCCGCGGTTGACGATGCGCTGAAGGACATGACGTTTCAGGCAGGCGATACGGTCAATGTGGATATCAATTCCACGCATTCCGCAGACCTTCTGGCCGCATCCAAAACGCTTATGTCCGCTGTCAGTGTGTACGCGAATTTTGAAGTGACGAGCACCGGATTTCCGGGTTCTTTCCCATCGTCCGGCACAACAAAAAAAACCATGGCAGGTTCCGGCGTGATTTATAAACTCGACAAAGACCGCGGCGACGCATACATCATTACCAACTACCACGTCATTTACTACAATAATTCTTCCACCAAGAACAATGTCAGCGACGACATTACGGTCTTCCTCTACGGGCAGGAATATTCGCAATATGCCATTGATGCCACCTATATCGGCGGTTCGCAGAACTATGATATTGCCGTTCTGAAAGTGACCGGCAGCCGTGTGCTGAAAGCCAGTCAGGCACGCGCGGCTGACATTGCCGATTCCGATGCCGTCTCCGTTCTCGAAACGGCCATTGCCGTCGGCAACCCGGAGGCGGAAGGTATTTCCGTTACGGTCGGGCATATCAATGTCGACAGCGAAAACATCACCATGACGTCTGTGGACGAAAAAAAACAACTGTCCATGCGTGTCATGCGCGTCGACGCGGCCGTCAACGAGGGCAACTCGGGCGGCGGCCTCTACAGTAACAGCGGCGAACTTATCGGTATCGTGAATGCAAAAATCAACACGTCATCCGTGGAAAACATTGCTTATGCCATCCCGTCCAATATCGCGACGGCCATTGCGGACAATATCATCTATTACTGTGACGGAACGGAGAAAGAAAGCGTGTATCGCTGCATTCTCGGTATTACCGTGACGGCCTCGGAATCCCGTGCGGTGTACAGCACCGAGGACGGAACCGTGCATATCGTCGAGTCTGTCATTGTCAGTGACGTGACGGGTGGAGGCCTTGCCGACGGAAAACTGCAGAAAGAGGACATCCTGAAATCCGTTACCATTGGGGACAGAATGTATGAAATTTCCCGCACCTTCCACGTTGTGGATCGCATGCTGACCGCCCGCGTCGGCGATACGGTGACCTTTACCGTTCTGCGCGGCGGAGAAGAAGTGTCGGTAACCATGACGATTACGGAAAGTACGCTGACGGCTTATTTATAAAAACCACGGGGGCGCGGCGCAATTTTCCGCCGCGACCCCGAAAAAATTCAAAAAATCCCTTGACAAGCCGAAAATCATCTGTTATAATAAGATTCGCAATTGCAAAAAGTAA
>CAKRWK010000299.1 GCA_934417455.1 uncultured Eubacteriales bacterium | reverse complement strand
TGTGGAAGAGTCCGAACGGCACCATCCGCGCGGCACTCGACGGTACCGTGTTCCGCACACCCATCCTCATACGCGCCGTTTGTCCGCTTGTACGCGGATGGGAGGCGCCCATCACCGTGGCACGCCACGCCTATGGCGATGTTTATCGCGCGACGGAGTACCGCGTACCGGGAAAAGGAAAGGCAGAACTTCTGTTCACCGGAGAGGACGGTACCGTTTTCCGCGAAACCGTGTACGATTACGAATGCCCCGGCGTTTTGCAGGCACAGTACAACAAGGACAGTTCCGTCCGTTCTTTTGCGCACGCATGTTTCCGCTACGCGCTCTCACAAAAACAGGACCTTTGGTTCTCCGCCAAAGACACCATATCGAAACAGTACGACCAGACATTCAAACTGATTTTTGAGGAAATTTACGAAGCTGAATACAAGGCGGCTTTTGACGCCGCGGGCATCTCGTATTTTTACACGCTGATTGACGATGCCGTCGCGCGCGTCATCCGCAGCAAGGGAGGTTTTATCTGGGCCTGCAAGAATTATGACGGCGACGTCATGAGCGACATGATTTCCACCGCGTTCGGTTCTCTCGCCATGATGACATCCGTCCTCGTTTCACCCGACGGAAAATACGAATACGAAGCCGCACACGGCACCGTCACGCGGCATTATTACCGTTATCTGAAGGGGGAAGAAACCTCCACCAATCCCATGGCCACGATTTTCGCGTGGAGCGGTGCTCTGCGCAAACGGGGTGAGTTTGACGAACTTCCCGACCTGAGGATCTTTGCCGACCGACTGGAGAAGGCCTGCCTTGACACGCTGAACAAAGGCGTCATGACCGGCGACCTCGCCGTTTTGGTGGAGCCGGGGTTTCCCGTGACGAAAGTCAACAGCGTCGAATTTCTTCGTGCGGTACGGACACGTCTCGATACTGTATATGCCTGATTTTGCAAACAATTATTTCCTTTTATAAGTAAAAACAGTCGTCCGGCGGGTACCGGACGGCTGTTTTTGCCCGTAAAAATACCAAAGCCCCGAAGGGGATTCCCTCCGGGGGTGTCTGGAGCTGCTAATCAGAGTCGAACTGATGACCTCGTCCTTACCAAGGACGCGCTCTACCAACTGAGCCATAGCAGCATTCGCGTCCGACAGCACTCCGTCAAACGCGAAATCCATTATAACAAAGTTTTTTTGGTTTGTCAATAGTTTTTCTCAAAAAAATCGTCACAAAATCCTTTTTTCGCGGAATTTGTGTCGCACGACCGCATTTTCCGATTGACTTTCCCTATTATATGTGATAAAATATAGAAACTAAAGAAATGCACAGGAGTTTTGCCTATGAAAGACGGTTTTATCCGTGTCGGTGCCGCCACGCCCGCCGCGCGTGTTGCCGACCCGGCCTTCAACGCGAAAGCCGCCGTGAAAGCGGCGACGGCCGCCGCCGCAAGCGGCGTTCGCGTTCTTGTGTTTCCCGAACTGACGCTGACCACCTATACCTGTTCCGATCTGTTTTTCCAGCAGACACTGCTCGACGCGGCGGAAGACGCGCTGCGCGTCTATATGAAACGGACGGCGGCGCTCGATATGATTTCCTTTATCGGCGTACCCGTTCTCTTCCATGACAAAATCTACAACTGCGCCGCCGCCGTCGCGGGCGGAAAACTGCTCGGGCTGACGGCCAAGGTCAATCTGCCGAACTATAACGAATTTTA
>CAKRWK010000298.1 GCA_934417455.1 uncultured Eubacteriales bacterium | reverse complement strand
CGCCCCCGACCGCACCTAGTTCCTCCGCTACGCCGACCGCGAATACGCCTTCACCGTCGCGGACGGCACCCTCACCGTCACGGACGTCCGAAAGCGCCCCTGACCCGCGTCCGAGCCGCCGCTCCCAAAAACAAAAATCCCGCCGCAAGCAGATTCCGTGTACTGCCTGCGGCGGTAATTCTATATTCTCAGACTCTCTTTGTCAAGCAGAAAATTTTTCACGCCCATCGTAACGATTCCGTTTTCATCCCGCCGCGCTTTTATATCGTCGCCGACGACAATGATTTTTCTGAAAGAATCCGGTATGCGCAAAAGTCCGCGCTGTTCCTGCCGGATTTTTTCGGAGGACGCGAGCGCGAAGGCCGACTGGATATAATATTTTTCGCTGCCGTTGGTCGCGACAAAATCCACTTCCAAGCGCCTTTTTTCCCGTTTTCCCTCTCCGTCGGTACCGTAGCATTCCAAAACACCGACGTCCACCCGATACCCGCGAACACGCAACTCGTTATAAATGATATTCTCCATAAGATGCGTCGGCTCCACCTGCCGGAATCCGAGTCTGGCGTTGCGAAGCCCGACATCCTCGAAATAGTATTTGGAAAGTGCGCCGATATATTTTCGCCCCTTTATATCGTACCGTGCGGCACAACTCACCAGAAAAGAATCCGTCAGATAGTCAATATAGTTTTTTATGGTCTTGTCGCTGATTTCTTTTTCCGTTACGCTTCTGAACGTCTTCACCAGTTTGTTCCGGCTGGTATAACTGCCGATGGCAGACGCAAGAATGTTCACAAGTTCGTCGAGTTCCGCCTTGTTTCTCACGTGATGGCGCTCAATAATGTCCGACAGGTACACCTTCTGAAAAAGGGATGTCAGATATTCCGCCTTATCTTCCGGTTCTTCCATGGTAAGAATCAACGGAAGTCCGCCATAGTTCATGAAATCGTCCCACGCCTCATCAAGAGGAGCGGAAGAAACGGAAACATATTCGGAAAAACTCAACGGGTACACGCGAATTTCATCCCCGCGCCCTCGGAATTGTGTTATCACATCGGACGACAAAAATTGGGAATTGCTGCCCGTCACATAAACATCCGCATTCCGTATATGGAGCAGACTGTTCAGAACATCCTCAAATTCACCAAGATACTGAACCTCATCCAAAATAATGTAATAGTCATCGTCATCTTTGATTTTATCGTCAATGAAATCAAGCATCGCGTCGGGGTCGCGCAGTGCCTTGTTGCGGCGGTCGTCCAAAGCCACCTCTATCAGGTGGTCTTCCGGCACACCGCACGAGAGCAAATGGTCATGGAACAAATGAAACAGCAGATAGGACTTTCCGCACCGCCGCATACCTGTCACAACTTTGATAAGACCGTTCTTTTTTTTCCGAATCAGTTTATCAAGATACATATCGCGTTTGATTTCCATCGGTCGTCTCCATTCCGAATTTCGGTGCACATGCACCGTTTCTCGGAATAATTATAACAAAAACCGTAGAAAAAGTCAATACTTTCCTCTATCTATTCCGGATTTTGATGTCTATATACCGTTTTTCGGAATAAATTTGCCTGCAAACAACAAAATCTCAAAAAAAAAGCCTCTTTTCATTCCGAAATTCAGTGCGTTTGCACCGTTTCTCGGAATAAAAGAGGCTTTCGTCGGAATTTCATACAACGTCTCTTGTCACAAAAAAGCGTCTCAATCCAACATCTCCA
>CAKRWK010000297.1 GCA_934417455.1 uncultured Eubacteriales bacterium | reverse complement strand
GCGCCCACCTGTCGTGAATGCTCAGTATGTCTTTGATGTCCTCGCTCGACGTTCGCGACAGGAAGATCTCGTACTTCTGGAACACGAAGGGGTCGACGCGGTCCTTGTGCTTCGCCACGGCGTCGAAGGCCGCGGGTTTCCTTGTCAGCAGCGCCTCCTCCAGCACCTTGTACTTCCGGATGTCTTTGAAAAGCTCGGCGGCGACAGTATAGCACAGCGAGATGATGTCGTCGTTCATGGAGAGGAGCTCCTCGCGAATGGCGCTCGTCTTGGGCGTGTTGCTGTTGCGGTTGGTGAAGAAACTGACGATGCGCTGAATCACCACCTTGTAGTGCGGGTAACAGGAGAAGAGTTGCGCGATGGGCTTCTTGTAGAGAAGGGCGCAGAACGAGTCGATGTACGTGACGCAGAGTACCTGTAGGTCACGCGTGATCCGCTCCGACAGATGAAGAATGAAGTCCACAAGCGACAGTCGTACCGACTGTGCGTTGAGCAGCTTCAGCTGCAGCCTAGTCGTCATGGGACATGCGAGGACCAACCAGTCCGACGCACAGCTCTCGTCCGAGTAGTCCGTGTTCGACAGGAAGTGGAGGAACTCCGCGTTGTAGGAGCCCAGGTCCGTGTCGAGCATGGAGAGGGAGGACGACACCGACTTGTCGCACGCGATGCTGGACAGCAGGTCGTTCACCGGCTTGTCCAGCTTCACATACACGGGCGTTTCGTCGTCCTCCACGTCCAGGTCCAGCGTGTTCTCGGGAGTCAACGCGTCCTCCTTGTCGGGCGACACCACGGTGAAGGTCTTGGCGAACTCGTGCGCGTCGACCGCGTACGGGTAGTTGTTGTTCGTGGTGGAGAGAAGCTCTTCATCGCTACACCTCACGCCCCGACACCTGACCCACTAGCGGTTGCAGCAGTACCGACAGTAGATGTTGTTCATGTTGGCGATCTTGTGCACGTGCGAGATAGCGCAGTGACTACAGTCGCATGTGCCCATGCTGGTGTGGTTGTACAACGTGGTCTAAGCGTGAGTGGGCGACAGCACGGCGACGTTGTAGTAGTACAGAGCGAACTGCCGCTCGAGCTGTTGCTTGTACAGCGTGTACGCCTTGTCGCGGCTCAGCGTCGGCAGCTCCGATACTACTCCTGACCCTCCGTCCGCACACTTACAATTGTTGCATAGAATCTGCGTGCTGGCAGCCGGAGCAGCGAGGGGTGCGTTCCCGCGGAGGCTGATGAATCGCCGGACCGTGAAGAGCCACAGAACGTACTACGCATCACGCCGCTTCGTCGGAACAACGCTCTGGAGAACGGGGAGGTCGTACGACTCGATGGAGTAACACTCGAACAGCGTGGGATCGTAGCGCGGGTTCTGCGCGTTGAAGCTGTGAGTGAGAGAGCGTCACAACGCGTACGACGGAGGCGCGGATAAGCCCTGGTCGTACGCCCTGTAGAGGAGTTGCGTGAGGCGATTGTCGTCTCTGTACTAGAGGTGAAAGAGGAGCAGAGAGAGGACTAGTGAGTTGTGGGGCAGCGCAATATATCGGATATTTGTGCTAAAGGGAGAGGGCGTGTGGAACTACGGTGAAGTGAACACGAAGTGCCTACAACGATGGCAGGGTTGCGTCGCGTGGTCTTGATCACGCCCAGCTTGCTGATCATGCGAGTGATCAAACTATTCGTCAGCCACACACACCACACGCACTTCTTCAGCGTCTCCTCCTTC
>CAKRWK010000296.1 GCA_934417455.1 uncultured Eubacteriales bacterium | reverse complement strand
GCAAGGAACACGGCATCGACGTGATTCTCGCCGTAGGCGGCGGCAGCGTTCTCGACTGCTCAAAAGCCATTGCGGCTGGTGCCTGCTATGAGGGTGAAACATGGGACCTCATCACAGGCAAAGCCAAAGCCAAAGCGGCACTGCCACTGGTCGACATCATCACGCTGGCGGCCACCGGGTCGGAATACGACTGCGGTTGCGTCATTTCCCGTACCGAGACAACCGACAAAATCGGTTACAATGACGAGCACCTCTTCCCTGTCACATCCCTGCTTGATCCCCGCTATACCTTCTCCGTCTCGAAAAAACAGACGGCGGCCGGTGCAGCCGATGCCATCAACCATATCATGGAACAGTTTTTCTGCGGCGCGCATTCCGACCTCGCCGACGGCATGTGTCTGTCCGCTATCCGCAGCCTTATCAGGAATGCGAAAATCGCGCTTGAAAAACCGGAGGACGAGGCCGCACGTGGCGAATTTATGGTAGACTGTTCCCTCGCCTGCAACGGTATTCTCTCCATCGGCAACAGCCCGTCCGGTTGGCCCTGTCACGGAATAGAACACGCGCTCAGCGCCTATTATGACATCACCCACGGCGAAGGCCTCGCCATTCTCACGCCCCGCTGGATGCGGCACATTCTGAACGACAAAACGGAAGAACGCTTTGTCCGTTTCGGCACGGGCGTGTTCGGTATCGACGGACATCTCCCCGCCCGCGAAATCGCGGAGAAAACCATTGACATGACCTACGACCTGTTTGCCTCCTTCGGCATGCCGATGCATCTTCGCGACGTCGGCATCGACGAGGGCCGCCTTTCCGAAATGGCACATCATATTGCCGAAAACGAAGGTCTCGACCACGCGTGGGCACCGCTGACGGAGGATGACATTCTCTCAATTCTAAGGGCTTCTATGTAAATAACTATTTGCAAAATTAGAATCCAAATTCAAAAAAGAGAAGCGACGGGAATCCGTCGCTTCTCTTTTTTGAATTCTTACTTTATTTGTCGAATCGCCGCAGCCACCCGCGCATATTCGTTTTCCACGCGGCGAAAAGCCGCGACCGGCGTGTCTTTTCGCCGCGCGTCCCCTTCCGGCTCCGCCCGCAGGGGACGGAGGGCTTCCGTCATATCGGAAGCGGCAGCCCCGAGCCTCGTAAATCCGAGGTTCTGTGCAACCCCTTTCAGGGTGTGCGCGGCAAGAAACGCCCGTTTCATATCGCCGGCGGCAAGGGCGGCGCGCAGGTCGGAGAAACTGCCGTCCGAGAGAAATTTCACAGCAAAATACCGAACTGTCTCCTCTGAACCCAAGCGGTTCATAATGTCCGAAAAATCCGCTTCCAACGAGTCATAACATTCTTTGACAGTCACGTTTTTACCTCCTTTTTTCTGTCAGTTCTGCAACGACGGCTACCAGCTTGTCCGCGCGCAGGGGCTTTGTGATGTATCCGTTGATTCCTGCGGCTTCGGCGGCAAGAATATCTTCCTCGCCGACACCGGCAGTCATGGCAATGACGGGCACGTCCGCGTCTTTTCTGCCGGACGCGCGGATGTGCGCTGTGGCTTGCAGGCCATCCTCCACGGGCATCATTATATCCATGAGAACGGCGTCGATGTCATACGGTGCCGAACGGAGAAACGGTTCGACGGCCTCTTTACCGTCCCTTGCCGTCACATATGAAGCACCGGCCTGTTTCAGGATAAACTCAGCAAACTCAAGGTTCAACG
>CAKRWK010000295.1 GCA_934417455.1 uncultured Eubacteriales bacterium | reverse complement strand
CGGCAAAACGGTCCGCGTCGGTCACAACGGCCAGCGAGTTGTTGTTTGACATGGCGCAGAGCAGAATGTCCTCGTCGAGGTCCTCGATGCGTTCCCGCTTTCCATCCAGATATTCGTCTATCATTTCCGTGCATTCAATAAGGCGCGTGCGTAGCCCGCCGAGACGTACGTCCTGCGTGGCAAAACCGAAGGGACGGTTTTCCTCCATCCATGCGCGGCGGAACGCCAGACGGAACACGTCAAGACGGCGGACAGCCTCCGCCACGGTTTCCCGCAGAGCGGAAAGTGCCTTTTTGTCCCCCGCCCGATAAGCGCGGCGCAGGCGGATACCGAGGTCGCATTTGACTTCCAGAAGTTCGCACAGACGGCCGAGACTTTCAAATATCCGGCCGAAGGTGGCATTGTCTTTCGCGGCCAGAAGGCGTTTTGCGTTTTCGGCGAAGTGCACCGGCGCGTCCTCTTTCATGTGACGGTCGAATATGCCCTCCAACGGGTCATTGTACAGCAGGTATTTTTCGGGGTTTATCATCTGACCGGCCTCTTCGATGAGACCGTCTTTCGGCGCGTCAAAGAGCATGAGGTCGGCAAAGGAAAGTCCGAAACATGCGCGCGAACGGAGATCCAACCGCGCATTGTCGGCTACGCCGTGGTAGCACCGTTCGGCGTAGTAGAGCAAGGACGGCAGGTTCGAGAACTGCGATGCCTCACCGCCGTTGTCGCCCCAACCGGTGGCGATGATGTCGGTCAGACCGTATTCCTCGCACGCATCGAGTTGCCCCGGCGTCACATACAGAGACAGTCGGTTGTCCGCCGAAAATCCCGACCATTTCCACGCGCCACCGGCAAAGGCCGTCGGGTTGTGAAATTGCTTATGGCTTTTCACCATGTGGTCGACCACGGCGCGGTTCGGATTGTAGTAGTCCCAGTAAATGAGCGTCAGTCCTTCGGGCACACGGTCGCGGACATCTTTCGGAATGTCGCCCTCGGAAAGGTAATACCGTCCCCCAAAGGCCATACGGAAGAACATATCGCTCCATATCATGGGCGAAAATCCGTATTTTTTGCACATGGGGACAATGCGTTCCAGGTGTTCGAGCATCAGTTCGGAGGAAGGTCTGTACCCGTGTTTTTCGAGATACCGACCGCGGCCGAGGTTGTGCGCTTCGTCCATGCCGAGGTTGATGCGGCGGGAACGGAAACATTCGGCGCAGGTGCGAAGCACCGCCTCCGCGTAAGCGTAGGTCTTTTCCTCACCCACCATGAGAATGTCGTCAATGTCATGAATATCGCCGAGCCCCGGCCAGCGCAGCGCGGTTTCCAGGTGTGCCAGCATCTGCACACAGGGAATCAGTTCGATGCCGAGCATATCGGCGTATGTATCCAGCGCTTTTAACTCTTCTTTCGTCCACCGTCCGCGCAGATAGCCGAAATAGGGATATTCGGGAAGTTCGTATGTATCCTCGGTGTAAAGCATCATGGAATCAAAACCGAGCACGGCGAGATAACGGAGCATTTTCTTTGCGCCGCCCATGGTGAACACGGCATTTCTCGACTGGTCTGCCATGTAGCAGAGCAGGCTGTACCGTTTGTTTTCCGAAACATCCTCCGCACCGTCAAGAACGCCGGGCAGGTAAGAAAGCATGCGGAAGAATTCGCAGGGGCGGTTCCATGAGATAAGAACGCCGTCGTCCGTTTTCTTTACGGCGGGCGCGTCGGCATGACGAACGGTCACGCATGTGCCG
>CAKRWK010000294.1 GCA_934417455.1 uncultured Eubacteriales bacterium | reverse complement strand
GCGGAAATGTTGTTATGACAGACATAAACGGCGATACTTTAGAGGAAAAAGCGGCGGAAATTAATGCCGAATATTCGGGCAAAGCAATTACAAAGGTCTGCGATGTCCGCAATTACGAAGAGGTTTGCGCAGTGCGAGACCTTGCGGTTAAAGTATACGGCAGTATAGATGTTATGGTGAACCTTGCCGGCGGCGCGGAAACAAGAATGCTTAAGGCTTCGGGCGAATTTCCCGATATTCCGATTGAGGTTTACGATTGGGGAATTGATGTCAACCTTAAGGGACAGTTTTATTTCGACCACGCCGTCATCAAACAGATGCGCGAGCAGAAAAGCGGCGTGATTGTCAATATCGGTTCCATCACGGGCGAGGAAGGTTGCGCGTGGAACGTGGCCTACTCCACGTCGAAAAGCGGCGTCATGAACGGACTGACCAAATCGCTCGCTCTGTACGGGAGCCGGTACGGCATCCGTTGCGTCTGCGTGTCTCCCGGCCCGGTGCTGACGCGTCCCGGCATGGCCGCCATGAAAACAGCGCTCGGCCGCGCGGCGGAGCCCGTCGAAATCGTCGATATGGTGCTGTATGTCGCCTCCGACGAGGGCGCCTTCCTTGACGGCGTCAACATTCTGATGGACGGAGGCCGCAATATCATGCGGAACAAAGACTAATGCGTAATTTTCTTGTGGGCGGTCGCCCGACATTCACTATGATGATACAGGCGCGGGAAAAATCCCGCGTGTTGGAATTGATAGAGCGCGGAAAGGCCGGCGGCGCCGATGCGTTCGGACTGCAACTCGAACAACTTTTGCCGAAGTACCGCACCGAGGCGCATTTGCGGGATATGTTCTCCGCCATGGATGGAAAGCCCGTCTATGTTACCGATTACCGTACCATGCTGAATACGGACATGACGGACGAAGAACTTATTGCGGAATTGGAGTGTGCCGCCGCCTGCGGTGCCGCGCTGATAGACGTGATGGGGGATATGTATGCCCCGACGCCCCTGCAAATGACGGATGATCCCATCGCCGCCGAAAAACAGAAAGCCCTGATACGGCACTTTCACGACCTCGGCGCAGGTGTCCTGATGTCCTCGCACACCGCCTGCTTCCGTCCGGAGGACGTCGTTCTTTCCATGATAGAAGAACAGCACAGACGGGGGGCCGACATCTGCAAAGTCGTGACATCGGCCGATACATGGGACGAGTTTTATGAGAATGTCCGTATCAGCGAACGCCTCGCGCGCCTGCCTTATCCGTCCCTCTTCCTTTGCAACGGCGAACGTTGCCGCCGCCACCGGCTGTTCGCTCCGTTTCTGACGGACAGTCTTTGCCTTTGCGTGGCCGAACAGGATGACCTGTCCACGCGCAGTCAGCCGCTGCTTGCCGACGTCCGTTATCTGTGGCAGAAAATTTCCGAAGGAAAACCGAACAAATGAAAGCCATCCTTATCAAAGAAGATAAAAGCCTCCGTTGGGAGAACGTTCCCGTCCCCGTCATCACCCCGTCGCAGGTGCTTGTTAAGGTTGCCTACGCGGCCGTCAACCGCGCCGACCTGATGCAGAGAGAGGGGTGCTATCCGCCCCCGCCCGGTTGCCCCGAATGGCCGGGACTCGAAGTGTCCGGCACCATTGTGAAAGTCGGTGCCGGGGCGGAAGCCGCCGGCGCCAAGGTCGGCGACCGCGTGTGCGCCCTGCTGGGCGGTGGCGGTTACGCGGAGTATGTGGCCGTCCGGTACGATATGACCAT
>CAKRWK010000293.1 GCA_934417455.1 uncultured Eubacteriales bacterium | reverse complement strand
GAGAAGGAGGACTATCGTCGTCGCGCAATGGAGCTGAGCAAGAGAGAGCAGGCGATGCTCCAAAAGGAGCAAGAAATCGACAATATGCATGAAGAGGCAAATCGTCTCCGTTTGGACGCGGAGAAGAAGCAGCGCGAAGCAGAACGCCTCCTCCTATCCAAGAAGAAGTACATCGACGAGCTGGACGACGCGAAGAAGGAGATCGCGAGTCGCGAGGCGGAGATCACGGATTTAGAGAAGGTGAAAACAGGTGAACGCGGACGCATTGCATGAAGAATAGACGCGATCGAGCAGCGCCGGGAACAAGTGCGGCTACTGGAAGAGGAGTTGGCAAAGCACAGCGAGGCGTTAGAAACCCGAACAAGGGAGCTGAACGAGCGCGAGAAGGCGTTCGAGGAGCACCAGGAGAGCGCCGAGCGCAGTCTGGCGGAGCGCGTGAGCGAGTGAAGCGCGTGTGAGGCGTAGGAGAGCAAGCTGAGCGAGCACCAGGAAGAGGTGGAGTCCGCGCTGGTGAACCTGAAGGAGACGCAGGAACTCTACACGAAGATGGACGGTTTTGTGAAGGAGAAGCGACAGCAGGTCCTGAGCAAGGAGACAGAGCTGCGGCGTGCGGAACAGCAGCTGGAGCTTAAGAAACAACAACAGGCGGAGATGGAGTCGCGGTATGAGAGAGAACACGGATCGCTTCTCGACCTCCAGGACCAGCTGGCGGCGACGAACGCGAAGATCGAGGAGTACGAGAAGCGCGTGAACGAGCTGCAGCGGAATCTGGCAGAGGCGAAGAACGAGAACCTGAAGTTGAATCAGGAGTACATGCGGTGGAAAGACATCAGCGACACGGCGGACAAGCGAGTGGGGCTCTTCTCGAAGACGAACGAGGAGTTACAGCAGAAGATCGAGAGCCAGAGCATCTTCATTTTGCAGTTGCAGAAGCGAATTGCGGAATTGCAGGAGAGCAACTACTTTATCGCCAACGATCATAGCCGTGCGACGCTGGCATTGAATGAAGTGAACGGGCAAGTCTCGCGGTTGCTAGCTGCGATGAATGCGAAATCCCCGCAGAAACCTCCGCTATCGCTGCCGCAACAGAGCACACTTTCTGTAGTGATTCGGTGCATTTGGATGAGGACTAGACGACGGAGGGAAACGGGATCAAGAAAGAGCCTGAGACGGACACGACGAAGAGGGAATTGTTCCCCAAGGAACCCACGAAGGAGGAAAAGGAAATGATGGACGTGGCGTTGGACCAGGACTTCTCCATCCACAACCATGACGACCAGAGTCAGCAGAGTTTAGATGTCTCGTCTGTTTCCAACAAACAGCAGCAACTAGTTTACTGACGAATAACAATGTTATCGATCAAACGAGTTGTGCCGATCCAAGCAGCAATCGAGATGAACAGGCCATCCTTCAGCAATTCGGGAGTCACGCTACCCGACAGTTCTTCGGCGGTAATGGCATTAGCAACGCTGAGATAATCGATCTTGAAACGAGGCTCTTCCGCAAGCTTCTCCTATTCATTAACGGAGCCACGAACGCAAACAGTAACAGCCTTGCGCAGATTCGCAATGTCACGCTCTCCGTTCTCAAAAGCCGTTCTGCAGGCGCAAAGAGACTTGTACAGAGCGGGGGCGGCAGCACGCTCCTCAGCAGACAGATACGCATTGCGCGAGGAGAGAGCAAGACCGTCTTCCTAAACATCACTGTCAAGCACGAAACCGCTACAGCACGCACAATCGGGCAGACCGTGATGTGA
>CAKRWK010000292.1 GCA_934417455.1 uncultured Eubacteriales bacterium | reverse complement strand
TTCACTAGACTCCCCCAACGAACTTCCTAGCATAAATAGCATATGCATTGACGTTCCCGCTGAGGAAAAGACGGCAATGGTGGACTCTCTGAAGAAAACGTGTGAAGACTACATAGGCATGGCCATGACGTATGTGTTGTCGTCGGAACTGGGCTCCTTGCTGACCGAGCATCACAAGGGGTTTGCTGCAAAGGCACCCGTACAGTCTGTATGACGTGTACATCCCGCTAGTTATGACTAGACAGTGGCAGAAGAAGGGAGTGAATCCGTCAAGGAAGAAGCAGAAGACAATAGCAACAAGCAGAAGACGAAGGCACAAAAGCGTCGCGAGCAAAACAACTGGGTGAAGGCGGGGGAATTGCCTCGTGGCTACAACTGGGTGGATGTGATGAGTCACCTGAGAAAGACGGCAAGTGACTAATGTTATTTAGGATGGTGTTGCTTGTTCGTGGCAAACACTCCATAGAGTCCTTTTCCTCGATACGTGGGAAATAGCGACGAGTAAAGACGATTCCTGCCACGTGGGAAGAGTCTTCGCTGGTTTCCGCCATCACTATCCCTAAGGATGAAAACGGTATCCTTCACTATCTTTCTAAATGTCTACCGAAAACACACAAGAACCGCATCGAAATGGAGACTTTCTCCGCATCCCCCAAGTCAGACGCTCCTCCGCAATCGCCTATCTTGTCATTAACTGTGTGATTCCGGGTAGGATTGCATTTCGTGCATCAGCGGTAGGTTTGGGAACGGTCATCGCCAGCTGGACAGACGTCGAGTACCACGGTTGGGACTGGGCGGTGTTCATCACGGGAATCCTGCAGTTTGGTCTCGCCTGGATCATCATCGGCTGGGCTTGGAGCATTTGGTGGGGCATCCGCATGTTCCAGGACGCGGACGCGAGGGAGAAGGGAGTGCAGGAGGCAAGACAGTCGCACGAACCCCTCGACAACAGCACGGTGCGCATCTCGGCGGAAGAGCAGCAGGGTCAGGCCGCGTAGTGGGCTGTTTGTTGAACGAACCACTCAAGCGAGGGACGAAAGAACAACGGATGCCAGAAACCGGGAGGATTTTGACGCGCGACTGGATTTCAAAGATAACTCTTTGGATCATGTCCGTGAAAGGAAGAATCGCCCAGTTTTACAGCAGCAAATCAAACAGAGTCGATCTACTGTGGATTTTGGCTCAAGTAGGAGTTGTGTCGTGATTCAAACGATAGATCGCGTCTTGCCTCTTCGTCATTTCGAGCATATGTGCGTTGTTCATTGCTCCAGGAAACACCGCCCTGGGAGTGGGAATGAAGATCTATGACGTGTTCGTCGTCGGACTGATCGTGTTCGTGTTTGTATATAAGATTGTTCAGAAGAACAGCGTCTTCCTTTGGTTCAAGTCCTGACTCGTAGATTAACGCAAATGAGCTGTATACGGGGTACTACATTGGCTTGTGCATGATGACGTGCATGAATCTCATCATCATCTCCGTTATCTACGGATCGGAGTCCAACCTGGTGGAGATCGTCGGAGGCTCTCACGGCGGCATCGTAGTCTTCCGCCTCGTGGCGTCCTTCGCCATCTTCATCCTCTTATTCTATATCCTATCCGTGTACTTCTACATTCGCTACTACAGCGACATCCTTTCGGAGCACCGTTTCTTCCTGTTGTCGCGATCATCCGTAGGCAGTCAGAAGCAGCTGAATGCGGTGGAGCCCAAAGTGGAGCCAGCCTCACACCAGACTCAAGAGATGGTGTTGGTGAAGAAGACGCCTAG
>CAKRWK010000291.1 GCA_934417455.1 uncultured Eubacteriales bacterium | reverse complement strand
GTCCTGGGGCGCACGGTGCTGATTGACTATGCGCATAACGGCATGAGTTTCCGTGCCGTCGCGGACGTCTGCCGGAAGATTTCGCGCGGGCGCCTTGTGGCGGTGTTCGGCTCGGTCGGCGGCAGGGGATATGACCGTCGTGCCGAACTCGCGGCCGCGGCAGAGGCATGCTTTGATTTTTCCGTCATCACGTCGGACAACCCCGGATTTGAGTCTCCTGAAAAAATCTGCCTTGAAATATACAATGGATTTAATGATAAATCCAGAGCAAACATCGTGACCGACAGGGAAGCGGCCATTCGTTTTGCCTTTGAAAACACCCGTCCCGGCGACGTTCTTCTCCTTCTCGGTAAAGGCGCGGAAACCGGTCAGTCGGTGCGTGGCGGGAAAGTCCCGTTTTCGGAAAAGGAAATCCTGAAAAATATAAAGAATTTGGCAGAAAATGCTTGACAAAGAACCCTTGTTATGATATAAATGGAGTGAAAATATATTTCGAGGAGCAATATCATGACAAGATATGACGAAGCGAAAAAATTGTACGCGGCGTATGGCGTTGATACGGATGCCGCGCTGGATACTCTGAAAAACATTCCAGTCAGCGTGCACTGCTGGCAGGGAGACGACGTTCTCGGCTTTGACGGTGCGGACAGCCTGTCGGGCGGCATTCAGACGACGGGAAATTACCCCGGCCGTGCCGTCGGTTCCGAACAGTTGATGGCAGACATCAAAAAGGCGTTTTCCCTGATGCCCGGTCCGAAAAGACTTAATCTGCATGCCTGCTATGCCATTCTCGGCGCCGACAAAGGCAAAGTCGACCGCGACGCCTATACCTACAAGTACTTTGAGCCTTGGGTGAAGTTTGCCAAAGAAAACGGTATTGTCGGTATCGACTTCAACCCCACCTTCTTCGGCCATCCCATGATGAAAGACGGCCTCAGCCTTTCTTCTCCCGACGAGGCAACCCGTACATTCTGGGTCAATCACGGTAAAGCCAGCCTGAAAATCGCCGCCGACATCGGTCGCGCCATGGGTTCGCCCTGCCTTGTCAACATCTGGATTCCCGACGGATATAAAGACGTTCCCGCCGACAGACTCGGTCCCCGTGTCCGTCTGAAAAAATCCCTTGACGAAATCCTGGCCGATTACGATAAGGAATGGGTCATCGTCGCCGTCGAAAGCAAAGTGTTCGGTATCGGCCTTGAAAGTTACACCGTCGGCAGCAACGAATTTTATCAGAACTATGCCGCAAACGCCGGTATCTGCTGCCTTCTCGATACGGGGCATTATCACCCGACGGAAGTCGTGTCCGACAAAATTCCGTCTCTTCTTGCTTTCTATGATACTGTGGCTCTGCACATCTCCCGCCCTGTCCGTTGGGACAGCGACCATGTTGTCATTCTCGACGACGAACTGAAAGAGATTGCCAAGGAAATCGTCCGCAACCATGCCCTTGACAAAGTCAAGATTGCCCTTGACTATTTCGACGCCTCGATTAACCGTATCGGCGCATGGGTCACGGGTCAGCGCTCCGTGGAAAAAGCACTTCTGTATGCACTTCTTCTGCCGCATGACGAACTTCGCCATCTGCAGGACAACGCCTCCTTTGGCCGTCTGCAGCATATGAACGAACTGTTCAAGACCATGCCGCTCGGCGACGTGTGGAACGAATACCTCCGCCGTCAGAATCTGACCGACGACTGGTATGCCGAAGCGGAAGCCTACGAAAAAGACGTCCTCTCCGCCCGCGCGTAATTGAAAGCATATAT
>CAKRWK010000290.1 GCA_934417455.1 uncultured Eubacteriales bacterium | reverse complement strand
CGAATCAACTGCTCTACCAACTGAGCCACACCAGCAACGTGTAATATTATACTATTTTATTTCACGTTTGTCAAGAGATTTTTTATACTTTTTTGGAGAAGTTTATGAATTTGTGCAGTCCGAATACCATAAAACAACTGATGGAAGAAAACGAAATTGTCTTTCGCAAGGATTACGGACAGAATTTTCTTATCAATCCGATGATTCCGGAGGATATTGCCGACGGATGTGCTGATACGGAAGAGCGAATGATACTTGACGTCGGCCCCGGTATCGGCTGTCTGACAAAAGAACTTGCCGAAAGATACCGGAAAGTCGTCGCCGTGGAAATCGACAAAGGCCTGATTCCCGTACTTGAAAAAACTTTATCGACCTACGATAACGTAACCGTGATAAACGGAGACATTATGGAAACGGACATCCGCGCCCTCGTCGATACATACGCGGGAGGGTTTCCCGTATCCGTTGCGGCCAACCTGCCGTATTATATTACAACACCGATATTGATGCGCCTTCTGACCTGCGGTGTACCGTTCGATTCCGTGACCGTTATGGTACAGAACGAAGTGGCCGACCGGTTGGTCTGCGAAGCGGGAAGCAAAAATTACGGTGCCATCACGGCCGTGCTCGGCTATTACGGTGTGGCGCGACGTTTGTTACGCGTTTCAGCGGGAAATTTTATGCCGGCTCCGAAGGTGGACAGTGCTGTCATCCGCATAGATCTGTATAAGGAGAAACCGTATCGCCCTGTCAGCGAAAAATTCTTTTTTGCCCTTATCCGCGCCGCGTTTGAAATGCGGCGGAAAACGCTTGCCAACGCGGTCAGCGCCAAATTTCCGGACATCGGAAAAGAAACCATCGCAGAGGCGATTGTCAAAGCCGGTTTTCCGCAGGATGTCCGGGGGGAACGGCTGTCCACGGGGGATTTTGTCCGTCTGTCCGATATGCTCTGTCAAAATTAAAAAAGTGCGCAGGAAATCAAAGATTTCCTGCGCACTTTGTTTTTCACTCAGGGGAGAAAAGCAAGCGATGTGCCGTAAACGCTGTTGTCAATACAGATGCCCTTGCCGAAATCCGCTTCCGTCTTGGCGCCGGAAAGCGAGAAATGCGCATATACAAGGCGCCCCGCAGAGGCATACGCGGCATAGACGGTTTCATAGACCTGTTTTCCGTTGACATAGTAGATAACTTTTCCCGTGGTCATATCAAGGTCTATCATGACATTCGTCCATTTGCCGTATCCGATGGTTCCCGCTGCGGCAATGGCGGTTTTGTTGACAGCACTGACACTGCCGTCCCGGTTCACATACAGAATGGACCCGGGCCAGTTGCCGGCGGCCGATGTGACGTGGAGAGGAACGGACTCGGGAAGCCCTTCTTCCGGTGCCGACAGGTCGAATGCCATCACAATGTGATCAAGGTTTGCGAAGGCACCGCCGCCGGAAGCAGTGAATGCACCGCGGTAATAGTATGAAGTTCCGTTCTGTCCGTTTACAAAAATTTCCTTTTGCAGACCGACGGCATATGTGTTTCCACTTGCGTCTGTGCGGAGTACGGTCTCCCATGCGGTTTCTCTTGCACTGCTGGCCTCCAGAAGGGAAGAATTTCCGTTGTAGTCTACCGGTGCCGAAGTGTTCTGAATGACAAAGTGTGTTGCGCAGGTACGGCAGGTAAAGACCGTTTGCCGTTTGCCGGAATCATACACAAGGCTTGCGGCGAGGTCATGCATGCCATCGGCCGCAATGAGTCCCGTTTTTACGGCACCGCAGTGCGTTCAGG
>CAKRWK010000289.1 GCA_934417455.1 uncultured Eubacteriales bacterium | reverse complement strand
AGCAGACGAAGCTGGTGCAAAAGAGCGAGAAGAAGTTGAATGTGGTGTTGGGCGGCTACGTGGCGAGGCAGAAGAACCTGGTTTCGCGACTGAATGAGCTTCATCGCGACATCGACATGTCCCGCATCAACTATCTGTGCTTTTCCAAGCTGGCTGCACAGGAGCAGAAGAGTTGGAACGCGATCGGGTGCTCATGTGTAGTGTTGGCTGCGCGATTGAAGGATACGAAGGAAAGGCTGAAGAAGGAGAAGGCGAGACACACACTATTGCAAAAGAAGTACAAAGAGTTGCTAGTTCAGATTCGTAATTGTTCAGGTGTTTGTTTCAGTTACGCGTTGGGCGTTTCATTCTTTCATCGTCGAGTCCTCTCTTCGCTGCCAAAGCAAACTTGGAGTTCTATGCAATCCACAGTGAGTGTCGTTGCCTCTATCTCGGAGTGCGTTGAGAGACATATTCCTCTCAAAACCAAGAGACAGCGGTTTGGTATCCGTTTGCACGCTTACGCATAGGACGAACTATTACGACAGTTTCGTGAGAGAAGTCGAGAATCACAAAGGAGCAGTTCTGTTTCCCTTCGTACACCTCACATAGTGATTACCATGCGTAGAGAACGATATCGTCAAAGAAGGAGCGACTCCCTGTCAAGTGTGAAGAGGGACATGTCTTTCTCATCACGTATGTGACGCTGGAGAAGGGACGGTTCTGTCTGGAGTGCCACAACAAGGAGAAGGCAAGGGTGGATTCCGTCGTGAGTGACTCATCTGTAGTGGCGAGAGCAGCAGACAATCCATAAGCAGGAGTGGCAAGAGAAGATGCTTCATATTCAAGAACAACAGCTATTGCGCGAAAAGAGAAGAATGGTTCTCTCTTGTCGTTTCATTGATATCGCTCCATTTCCAGATGATATTGTGAGTGTTGAGTGCAGTGCGTCATAGACAGGTCCGTCTGTTTTCGGTTCTTGGGATGAAGCCAACCCTGGAGGAAAGAGAGGTGCGAGCTGCATATCACACCCTGGCGCTGCAGTGTCATCCCGACAAAGCAGGTGCGGAAGACGGGTTGGAGCGGTTCAAAGAAATCGTGGGTGCGAAAGACTCCATTCTTTCGTTTTTGGAGAAACGGTTTTCCCTTGTACACTAACGTGGTTTGTTGTTGACTCGATTTCACAACTGATGAACGAGTGTTGTCCTTTTCATTGACTGCAACCCCTATCACCAACGGTTTGTGTCTAGGAAGACAAACACAAGACAAGAACAAGAATAATCTGTCGAAGAGACCGAATCACAAGAGTACCCGATCCCCTCAAGTGAAGAAGGATTAAAGCAAGAGGAGTTCAGGGTTCTCAAGGTATCTACCGCTCACGCTCACCAACCACTCTCACTTCTTAATCGTGTTCAGGAAGTTGGCCCCCATCACGCCGTCCATCACGCGGTGATCACAGCTGAGCGTGATCTGCATCATGTTCTTCACCAAGAACTTGGTTTCGTCCTCTACACATCACCTCCTCCCCTCTCTCGCACTCTCATCGGGCACCACCGTCTTCGCCACGCCGCCTACCGCGAGAATGCACGACTATGTGTGAAACAGCCGAACCACGTCCACCTGCGGAGGGTTGATGATGGCAGAGAAGGAGGGTATCTTGTACATGCCGAGGTTGCTCACCGTCATGCTCCCGGACTACACGTCACGCCAGCACCCAGCACCCACAGCGTACTCCTCGGGAAGCAGCTTGCCCTCCTTGCTCTTCACGATCAGCTCCTTCATCTGTCCGTTCAGACTCACCAGACGC
>CAKRWK010000288.1 GCA_934417455.1 uncultured Eubacteriales bacterium | reverse complement strand
CCTGATGGCCGGTCAACTGTTTGACGAAGTCACCGTCGCCTTCTCCGAAGGCAAAACCGCGCATTATAGTGTGGCGCAGTATATCAACAACAAAAAAGCCGACGCGGACGTGAACCTCGTCTACCTTGTCGGCCGCTTGTATGCCTATGCCGAAGCGGTACATAACTACGTCGGAAACAAACACTACCCGGTCTTCAAAGACGGTATCATCTCCTGCGAAGTTTGCGGAACCGAATATGCGACGCTGAAAAATTACCTGACGCAGGACTTCAACAAATACTCTGTCGGCAACGCCGGAAAAAACTGTTCGGACGGTGCCAAACTTGTCAGCCGTTCCGGCGATGCGTCCAAAATTCTCGCCAAAACCGCCGACGACAAGTATCTTCTCATCTGTGATGACTGCACTACCGACAATGTTTCCTATGACTTCTTCAACCTCAACATGGGTGCTATGGACTTCATTGCTGTCGAAATGGACTTCATGCTCCGTTGGACGGAAGAGGACGGAACCGTGACAAACGGTGTCGCCGGCTTGAACCTGCATAGCGGAAAGTCCTGGAACAACCCCGGTGTTTTGTCCGACATTGTCGTGCAGGATAACAAACTGAAAATGTACGACCTGGTAACGGACATCGACGTGATAACAGACAAATGGTATTCTGCCCGCTCCGTGATTGATTTTGCCGGTCAGACCATGTATGTTTTCGTTGACGATGTTCTCGTTTACACCGCAAGCACCAAAGGCATGGCAATCTCTTCGGGTGTTTCCCGCGGAAACGCCATGGTAGCGACGGACAATCAGAAATCCTGCATCGATAACATTAAAATCTACGGCGGCAGCATCACAGGTAGAGTCGAACTTCCGGAGAAGGAAATTCTTCCCACCTGTACGGAATCGGGTAGTAAAACGTACTGGAACCCCTATCTGAACGCAGAAGAAACCGTGACGGTAGCCGCACTCGGACATTCTATCGGATTTTATGTCATCAACGGAGTCGGCGATTCCGCCGACGTCATGTGCTTCGGTTGTACAAGACAGGACATTGTCCCCGAAAGCACCATCTACATGCTCAGAAAAACGACATGGGATGCGAAAACGCTGACGAACAACACAGATTCCATCTCCAATGTTAAAGAAGAAGCAAACGGCAACCGTTATCTGCACATGAAGGACATCAGAAAAGATAACAATTCCAACATCTACGACAGCGCCATCAACCGTTTCACCCAAACGACCGATAAAGAAGGCATTGCCAATGCGAATTATTTTGCCTTTACCCTGCGTACAAAGATGGTGACATCCATGGTTCAGTCTTACACAAAACAGACCGACGGTTCCTACGTGGCAAGCGGTGACCCGAAAGAGCAACTGACAGGCATCAGTTTCGACTGGAAGTTTTACAACAGCTCCAACGGCTCCGTTTGGGGAGGATTAAGCAGTGTAAGTTCTTCCGGCGGCAAGGTTACCGTCTGCGGATTCACCTCCGACGTGACGGCAGACGACCAGACGTGGTACGACATTGCGGTTGCGTATTCCAGAGCGGATAAGAAGTTTTATATTTACCTGAACAATACGCTTCTCGGCACAAAGGCTTTTGATATGGAAGCCAAAAACGTTGCAACATGTGATTATCTGAATTTGTTGCTTGGTGGTGCCGGCGTCACGGGCGCGGAAGCAATCGTTGACGACCTGACCTTCTATGCCTCTTATGTGGAAAAGCACGAAACGCACACATGGAACGGCGGTGTGGCAACAGCGGACGGCTCCTGCACGTCCCCGTCGAAAATGACCTACACC
>CAKRWK010000287.1 GCA_934417455.1 uncultured Eubacteriales bacterium | reverse complement strand
CGCCTATACCGTCGAAACGCCGAAAGAAAAAACACATCGGTGGTTCCGCCATGGAAGATAACGGAAGAAAAAAGATTCTCGTCATCAACGGAAGTCCACACAGGGAAAAAAGCACGACCATGGTGGCCACGCGCGCCTTTGTCGCGGGCATGGCCTCCGTCGGGGACTACGCGGAAGAGACGGTGAACGTTTCCGACCTGCGTATAACGCCCTGTCTCGGCTGTCTTTCCTGTTGGGGACGGACGGAGGGCGAATGCGTCATTAAAAACGACGACATTCCCGCCCTGCGGGACAAAATCCGCGCGTCGGACGTGCTGATAGGGTCGTTTCCCCTCTATTTCTTCGGTATGCCGGGACAGATGAAAGTCATGTGCGACAGATTGCTGTCTCTCATGAACACCTATACCGGGCAGACCTGCCCGCCGGGCGGCCCCGCGCACGGATTCCGTTTCCCGAAAGAAGGACAGAAATTCGTGGCCGTTTCCGCCTGTGCTTATGCCGAAACGGATGCGGTGTATAAACCCGTCATCGACCAATTCGACCTGATTTTCGGTCACGAAAATTATACGGCGCTCTTCTGCCCGCAACTCAAAACGGCGGTGGACAAGGGTGGCAGTCGGACGGAACGCATCAAAGACCGTTTTTTTGCCGCCGGCGCCGAATTTGCCCGCACCGGCACACTCTCCGCCGAAACCTCGACAAGCGCTACAAGGGCGCCCTTCTCCCGTGAAATATACAAGACAATTCTTGCCGGAGTGTGGGAGAGAGAACGCGAAGAAGGTAGAAAATCATAACAAATATTTGCAAAACAAAGGAATTTTTATTTTGATATGCCTTGCTGTTGACCTTCTCGGCGCCGATACGGCCGAAGAAGAACTTTGCCGCGGCGCGCTGGCCGCGCTCCATGAAAGAGATGATTTGTCCCTGTACCTCTGCGGTCACGCGGAAAGGCTCCGCCCCTGCCTGTCGGAGGCGGACATCCGTCGGGCGGACATTGTCGACGCCGCGGAAATCACCAACCACGACAATCCCATGCTGGTCTACAAAAGAGAGGACGCGTCCCTTGTGCGTGCACTCGGACTTGTAAAGAGCGGACAGGCCGACGGGGTTGTGACCTGCGGGTCAACGGGCGCCGTGCTTGTCTCGTCTCTCATGCTCCTCGGCTCCGTGCACGGCCTGCGTCCCATCCTTGCCGTCGAACTCAAGGGCGCAACGGGCGCACCGTTTCTTCTTCTCGACTGCGGCGCCAACATCGACAGTCGCGCCGAACTCTACGTTTCCTACGCCAAACTCGGCCATGCCTATATGAGGAGTATCGGAGAGGAGAACCCCCGCATTTCCCTGCTCTCCAACGGTGCCGAAAAAACCAAGGGGTGTGAAGCGGTCAAAGCCGCACACGAACTTCTCAAAAAAGAACCGTTCCATTTTATCGGCAACATCGAACCGAACCACGCCCTTCTCGGAGAAACGGACGTCATTGTCTGCGACGGATTCCACGGCAACATTCTGCTGAAATCCATCGAGGGAACGGCCGGCGCCGTGCTCGGGCAGGTGAAAGCCGCTCTTCCCGATACGCCCGAGGTCGCGTCCGCGCTCGCGTCCGTGCGCCGCATGTACGATTACAATACACAGGGCGGCGCGCTTCTGCTCGGCGTGCGCGGACTTGTCCTGAAGGGTCACGGCGCCGCCACGGGGGACGCGGTGAAACATATGCTCTTGCGTGCCGCAACGCTCTCGGAAAACGGGTTTCTTTCCCGGGTCGACGCCGCATTCTGACGTTTTTACCGGAAACCGCTTGAC
>CAKRWK010000286.1 GCA_934417455.1 uncultured Eubacteriales bacterium | reverse complement strand
CGGAAAGTGGTGGAAGCGTCTTACCGGAATTCCGTCAAGTACGGAGCGCTGCGCATCGGCACGGAACACATTCTGTTGGCTATACTGGAAGAAAAGGATTGCGTGGGGGCCAAACTTTTGCAGTGCACCGTTGCGGGCGGCGATGTCTCCGCCGTAAAGAGCGAGATACTGAAACTTTTGCAGAACGGCGAGGGCGGTGCCGATAAAATACTGAAATGCACCTCTGCCTGCACGGCGCTCCCCAACCTGACAAAATACGGAAAAGACCTGACCGCGTTGGCGCGCGAGGAAAAACTGGACCCCGTTGTCGGAAGAAATGCGGAAACCGAGCGGCTGATACGCATTCTTTGCCGGAAAAACAAAAACAATCCTTGCCTGATAGGCGAAGCCGGCGTCGGAAAAACCGCCATCGTCGAAGGCCTGGCACAGCGTATTGCCGCCGGCAATGTCCCGTCCCTCTTATCGGATAAAGTGCTGATCGCCGTTGACCTGACCGGTATGGTGGCCGGAACAAAATACCGCGGTGACTTTGAAGAACGCATCAAAAATATTCTGGAGGAGGCGGTAAAGAATCCGACGGTCATACTTTTCATTGATGAAATCCATACCATCGTCGGCGCCGGTGCCGCGGAAGGAACCATTGATGCTGCCAACATTCTGAAGCCGGAACTTTCCCGAGGCAGTATACAACTCATCGGAGCGACAACGTCCGACGAATACAGACGTACCATAGAAAAAGATGCCGCATTGGAACGCCGGTTTCAGTCGGTCACCGTGGAAGAAACTACCCCCGAGGCCACACTCGCCATTCTTTCCGGCGTGAAGAAAAAGTATGAATCGCATCACAGCGTCCGCATTTCGGAAGAAGCTCTGAACGCCTGTGTTTACCTTTCCGAACGGTATATTCAAAACCGCTTTCTGCCCGACAAAGCGCTCGACCTACTTGACGAAGCCTGCGCCAAAGCCAATGTCAAGCAAAGTGAAACTCCGGAGAATGTCAAGATGATAGAGGATAAAATAAGGCAGATAGAAACGCAAAAAGAAAATGCGGTTAAAAAGCAGGACTTTTCGTTGGCACTCAGTCTGCGGGATCTGGAACTGCTTTACAAACGGGAAGCGGAGGAGGCCAAAGTTGTCTCGGACGGCGAACGTCCGCTGTATACCATCACGGAAAACGACATCAAAGAACTCGTGACGGAAATGACGGGTATCCCCACATCCGGAATGCGGCGTACCGTGGCAGAGAGGGATTTGGAGAAACGGCTGCTTCGACATATTGTCGGACAGAACGCGGCCGTTCATGCCGTCTCGGAGGCGGTTTTGCGCTCCCGCGCCGGCATTTCGGACCCGGAACGGCCGCTTGGTGTATTTCTGTTTCTCGGCGAGAGTGGCGTCGGAAAAACAGCCCTGGCCAAAGCCCTGGCGAAAGAACTGTTTTCCTCCGAGTCCTTCCTTATCCGTTATGACATGTCGGAGTTTTCCGAAGCACATACGGTCTCCAAACTGATAGGTTCCCCGCCTGGATACGTCGGATATGAGGACGGAGGAACACTGACGGAAAAAATCCGGAGACATCCCTACTCCGTTATTCTCTTTGACGAAATAGAAAAAGCGCATCCGGATGTTCTGAATCTTCTTTTACAAGTGACGGATGACGGAACGCTGACGGAAGCGGGAGGACGCAAGGTGACTTTTCGCCATGCCTGCATCATCATGACCTCCAATGTGGGCGCCGACAGATTCCGCAAAAACCGCACGCCGGGATTTTCGTCTGAAGAAAACGCGTCGGGAACACCGGATTAT
>CAKRWK010000285.1 GCA_934417455.1 uncultured Eubacteriales bacterium | reverse complement strand
TAGGATGTAGTCTGAAAGAAGGCGGCCGATAAAGTCCGTGGACGGACGGCAGTCGTCCCGGATCCATGCGGCAACAACGGCGGAAATCCCGCCGAGATAATATGCCATGATATACGGCCGTTTTTCGGCCGGGACGGAAAAACGCGTAAGAATGGGGTCGAAAATGTGTCGGAACATGGCGCCGTAAGCCTCCTCCGAACGGAAGGATGCGGGGCGTTCCATAGCGGCCGCATAAACGCGCCTGTGATCACGGATAAATGTGAGATACGGGGTCAGGTACGCCGGTGTTATCAGAATCAATTCTTCCGGCGGAAGGTCTTGCATACGGGAAAAGAACTGCTTGTCGGTCGTATTGAAATAAGACATAAACTGCTTTTGCATATAGGCAATGGCCTCGTCGAGCAGGTCGCGCGTATTCTCGTAGTGCAGATAAAACGTAGAGCGGTTGACACCGGCGGCCACGCATATTTCCCTGACGGTGATGTATTCAAAATCTTTTTTCCCGAGCAGGTCGAGCCGTGCCTCATCCATGCGGGTGGCGGTATGAAAATATTTGCTTTCCGATTTATTCACGGTTTTCTCCTTGTTGCGGCGGACGAATCAACATGCGGACGGCAACGGCAATGACGGCAAAATACACGCCCGTTCCCGTCAGAATACTCATCAGGTGCCGGTATGCTTCGTCGCCTCCGGAAAATGTTGAAATCATGGTATTCTGCAATGTAAAAATCGACATAAGCGCGGCGACGACATTCAGCATTTTGGCGGCAGACAGAATCGGACTTGACAGTTTCCGCACTTTTGAAAGGCCGATGAGAGATACGGTCAGTACGTAAAACGTATACGTTGCCACCGCGTAAATCACATAGCCGGGATAGATGTTCGATGTGTCATACGAAACCGTCAGAAGAATCAAGCCGCCCATCGGAATGTTCAGAAGGAAAAGAAGCCGCCCAACCCGGCGGTAGCAGACGGTTTCGTATGCCCCTTCTGCGGGACGTCTGCGATAAGTTATCCATAATCCGGCGCGCATGGCACCGAGAAGAAAGAAGTAAACGGCCGATGTTATTGACCACACGGAAGAATACAGAAAACCTGTCACCGCATGAAAAGCGGCATACAAAAGCCCGAAGGCACTGCCGAACCGCAGTCCGACGTCCCCGCGGAAGGCGGGGTCGCGGACATAGCGCGAAAGGAAGCACCCGGCTGTACTCCGAAGGCTGCGCACCGTCAGCCCTCGCTGATTTCTTTGGCTAATTCGACGATTTCAAAGGCATATTTCTTTTTGCCGTGCGCAAGCAGTTTTCTGTAAACGGGGTAATTGACGGACGCCCCGGCAATACCGAGTGTGCCGACGGCAATGCCAAGTGCCATCGCCGCGGCCGAACCGCTGCCGATAACCTTCATGGCGAGGCACATGCCAACGCCGAGCACCAATGCGGAAACAATGCCGACCGTATAGGCAACAACGGTTGCCGGCCGCTTGGCCTTCGCGTCGAGTTTTCGGAGCGCCGTCACCTTGGATGTTTCCTTAGGGGCGTATTCATTGGCCAGTTGTTCTGCGTAAATCTTGTCTGTGTTCATTTTCAGAAGTCTCCTATTCTTTTTCGGTGACTTCATTATACCCCGCCCTATGACAAAACGCAACAACACAAATGCGGTTTTCTGTTGTTTTCAGACAAAAATTCCGGAGGTCCGAGGGAAATGTTCGTCTTTCGGCACGTTTTCCCATTAAAGAAGAGAACGGGGTTGCCCTTACACGCGGCAACCCCGGAATTTATCCTTTACGCCAGACCATACGGTCAACAAT
>CAKRWK010000284.1 GCA_934417455.1 uncultured Eubacteriales bacterium | reverse complement strand
TGCGCGTGTGGCGGCAGGCCGCCCGCGTGTCGTTGGTGCCGACGCCGAGAATCACTTTGGTGCGTCCGGCAATCCGTTCAACGGCGTGGCGGTAGAGGGTGTAGCGTTCCTTATCGGACAGCGTGGCTGCCTCGCCTGTCGTTCCGCCGATGACGAGCGCGTCAATGCCGCTGTCTATCTGGCTTTCCATCAGACGGTCGAGCGCGGGATAATCTATGGAGCCGGCGGCAAACGGCGTAATAAGGGCGGTGGCCGTGCCACGGAAAATCAGTTTCTTTTTCATGTTTTTCGTCTTTTCTTTCGTTTTGACTTGCAAATACGGGGAGAAGCGTGTATAATAAGAATGCCTCTGCTTTCAGTATATGAAACTGCCGTGCGCGGGGGCTTTCGCTTAAAAGAAAAGGATTTTTATTTTATATGGAAAACATAACCGAGGAAATTGTCAACGAACACCCGCATACCGACCTTGCCACGTCGGATTTCTATTATGATTTGCCCGAAGAATTGATTGCGCAGTCTCCGAGCGAGGTGCGCGACGGATGTCGCCTGATGGTGGTGGACAGAACGCGTGGCACGGTGGAACACCGTATCTTCCGTGATATAGAAGAATATATCCGCCCGGAGGACATGTTGGTTGTCAATTCGTCCAAAGTCATTCCCGCGAGGCTTCTCGGCGTGACGGACAAAACGGGAGCCGGAATGGAACTTCTCCTTTTGCGTGCCCGAAGCGCGGATACATGGGAAACACTGGTCAGACCGGGCAAGCGTGCCGGCGTCGGCGCCGCCTTCACGTTCGGCGACGGGATTCTGCACGCCGTTGTGACGGATATACTGGAAGAGGGCAACCGCGCGGTGAAATTTACGTACGACACGTCGCGGTATCACTCCATGTACGAGGTACTTGACGCGGTCGGGCAGATGCCTCTGCCGCCGTACATTACGAAAAAACTCGAAAACAAAAACGATTATCAGACGGTGTATGCCAAAGAAGAAGGTTCGGCGGCTGCGCCGACGGCGGGACTGCATTTCACGGAAGAGTTGCTCGACCGTCTGAAAAAGAAGGGCGTCGGGTACGGGGAAGTTACTCTTCACGTCGGCCTCGGCACATTCCGTCCCGTCAAAGCGGAAAGAATCGAAGACCATGTCATGCACGGCGAGCATTTCTATGTGCCGGACGACGTGGCGGCCGAAATCAACCGCCGCCGCGCTGCGGGCGGCCGTATTTTTGCCGTCGGAACCACGTCCTGCCGTGTTCTCGAAAGCGCGTCCACCGATGACGGCATCGTTCATCCCATTGCCGGCGAAACCAAGATTTTTATCTATCCGGGCTACCGTTTCAAAGCCGTGGACGCCCTGATAACCAACTTCCACCTTCCGGAAAGCACCCTGATTATGCTCGTCAGCGCTCTGGCGGGTAAAGAACGTATGATGGGGGCTTATAAAGAAGCGGTGGAGAAAAGGTATCGTTTTTTTTCTTTCGGCGACGCCATGCTGATCGTATAAATCGCCGTATGCTGCGTTGTCGGGCAACGCATCGGGCTCGGAGTAGGTAACTACACCGCCACCCTCTTTGTGCCCTTACGCCTTGCCTGCGACGATTTCTACCGCTCAGCATCTTGATATAAATCCGCGATGCGTTGTTAAAGCGTCGATGCGCGCAGGTCGCCGTAGGCAACTACGACTTTCCTTCGCTTGCTCGCTTTGCCTCGCCTCGCGAAATTTCTACCGCTCAGCACTGCTGCTGTCAATTCGCTTTTATAAAGGATACAGACGGAAAAACCAAAAAATGAGAACAACCATTTACATTTGCCCAGTGTGTGGGCA
>CAKRWK010000283.1 GCA_934417455.1 uncultured Eubacteriales bacterium | reverse complement strand
AGTTGCGACGGCGAGAACTGCACGTTCAATGACGGCGAATGCCGTTGCCACGCGACCTGCATTTCCGTCGGTCCCTGCACGGCAAACTGCTCCTCCGAGACTGTCTGCGCTACCTTCAAACCCAAAACGTACTGATTTCCTCTAACGGCGGGAGAAAGCGGTATCGCGGTTGAACGTCCCGACGAGATGTCGGATTTCCTTCGCACGCAGAAGGGCAGACCCTTCCGCATACACCTCGATGACGTCAAAGCGGTATCGCTTTTTTTCGTCCTTTTCGCGGTAGGCCGCGGCGGCGCGGAGAATTTTTCTCTGCTTTTCCGGTGTGACGGCTGCGGCGGCGCGCGGCGTCGTGAAAGAGGGGAGCGCACGGCGTGTTTTGACTTCGACAAACACGGTCGTGTCTTTGTTTTCGGCAATGATGTCGATTTCCGCGTCGGCGGCGATGAAATTCCGCTTACATATCCTATATCCGTTTTTCTTCAGATATTTTAAGGCAGTATTTTCTCCGAAACGTCCGAGACGCGTCTTTTCCGTGTCGGTACGGAAGATGTTCTTTATGTTCATTTGTCAAGAAATTTGAGAAAAGTCTTCCGGTATATCGGGGTGGGGCCGAGACGACGCACGGCGTCCATATGTTCTTTGGTCGGGTACCCTTTGTGTTTTGCAATGCCGTATCCGGGGTATTCTTTGTCGAGACGCTCACACATGCGGTCTCTTGTGACCTTGGCAAGGACGGAGGACGCCGCCACGGAATATGACAGGTGGTCGCCGCCGACAAGCGGCAGGGTATCTATGGAGAATCCACGGCTGTGATTGCCGTCAATAATGGCGAAATCCGCTTTCACGGAGAGCTTGTCCACCGCGCGGCGCATGGCCAGCATGGAAGCGTTCAGGATGTTGATGTCGTCGATTTCCGCGGGCGAACTTTCGGCAATGCCGTAGGCAACGGCCTCTCTGCAGATGACGTCATAAAGTTTTTCGCGCTTTTTTTCCGTCAGTTTTTTGGAGTCGTCCAATCCTTCTATCACGCAATCGCGCGGAAGAATGACGGCCGCCGCAACGCCCGGTCCGCAACGCGGACCGCGCCCGGCTTCGTCACAGCCGCAGACGGCAGTATACCCCTTTTCGTACATTTGGTTTTCGTATGTGAAGTCCGGCATTTCAAAAATCTCCCGCTTTGTCTTTGGGTGCCTCCAGCGTGATGCGCCCGATTTTTGCATTTCGGAATTCGTCAAGCAGCATGCCTGCCGTCCGTTCGAGGTTGACCTCTCCTCCCGACACGAGGAAGCCGCGCTTGCGGCCGACAAGCGTCAGAAGGTCGTATCCGTCAAGCCCCGCCACCTCATCGTCCGTCAGTCTGTAACGGGCAAGAAACATGTCGTGCGCCACGTCGACAAGACGAGTGCAGAGCACCATGGCAAGCTCCTCCGTGTCCAGAATGCTGTCGCGGATGGCGCCGGTGACCGCCAGATTTTCTCCCACGGTCGGGTCTTCGAATTTCGGCCAGAGAACCCCCGGCATATCGAGAAGAAACAGCCCGCCGTCCGTCGTGACCCATTGCTTTGTCAGCGTGACGCCCGGGCGGTTTTCCACTTTTGCGCGCTTTCCGCCGGCAAGTCGGTTGATAAGCGACGATTTTCCGACGTTCGGAATGCCGACCACCATGGCGCGCAGTGCCTTTCCTTCCATGCCGCGGTTTTTGTAACGTTCGAGTTTTTCGCGCATGACATGGCCGACCTCCGCCGTCAGGGTGCGCATACCGTACCCCGTGACGGTGTCGACGGCGACGGCCGGCGTCTCTCCGGCCCGTAGGGCGGTTATCCATCCGTTTGTCGCGCTTTCGTCCGCGAGGGATGCTTTGGTCAGGAGA
>CAKRWK010000282.1 GCA_934417455.1 uncultured Eubacteriales bacterium | reverse complement strand
TCTCCATTTTCGTGGCCACGCTCCTCGGCTTTACCATTCTCGAACCCGTTCATCTTCTCTGGATTAACCTTGTGACCGACTGCTTCCCGGCTTTGGCACTCGGCATGGAAAGTGCGGAACCCGACATTATGCGCCGCCGTCCCCGCGACTCGAAAGCCGGCATTTTTGCCGACGGTCTCGGCTGGCAGATGCTCTATCAAGGATTTGTGATTTCCGCTCTGACGATTCTTTCTTACTTCATCGGTCATTTCATCGAACACGGTGTTTTTGAAATTCCCGCCGGCGGCATCAGCCCCGACGGAACCACCATGGCCTTTGTGACCATGTCCATGGCGGAGATTTTCCACAGCCTGAACATGCGTTCGCAGACCAAGAGCATTTTCACCCTTCACACGAAAAACCGCATGATGCTCTTTGCCGCCGTCGGCAGTTTTGCCGTCACGACGTTGGTTTGTGAGGTGCCCTTCATAGCGAATCTCTTCGGTTTCACCTCCGTCGACTTTGTCGAATACCTGATTTCCATGGCGCTGGCCGCTTCGGTTATTCCGATTGTGGAAGCCGTCAAATTCTTCACGCGCAGAAGGGAAGCCAAGCGGCAGACCTCCGCGGCATAACAAAAAGAGCGCACGGGAAAATCCCGTGCGCTTTTGATAACAGAAATTTATTTTATAATACAGAAACTTTGTCCTGTTTGGAAAAACGTCGTGCATTCTCCGTTTCTTTGCCGTATACTGGAGGGGAAAACACCGGCATGTCCGGAAAAAGGAGAAAACGTATGATTCATACACTCGGCGTTCAACTGTATACCGTCCGCGATTACATGAAAGACGAAGAATTTTTCGACCTCACCTTGAAAAAGATGGCGGCCATGGGCTACACGGAAGCGCATACGGCCACGTTTTTCACGCCCATCGAACGCGCAAAAGCCCTTCTTGACAAGCACGGCTTTACCGTTGTCGGCACGCATTACAATCTGAACAATATTCTGAACAACCATGAGGAAACCATCCGTTACCATGAGATTCTGGGAACGAAAAATATCGGTATCGGCGGTATGTTCGGCGACCTCAGCACACCGGCGGCGGTTCGTCATTTCATCGGCGATTATAACCGCGCCGCGGAGTATTACGCAAAATTCGGCTATAAACTGACCTATCATAACCATTGGTTCGAGTTTCACCGCGTGGACGGAAACAAAACCGTGATGGACCTTCTGGCCGACGAACTTGACCCGAAAAACGTAACGTTCGTCCTCGATACTTGTTGGGTTGCTTATGCGGGTGCCGACGTGCGGTACTGGATGGAGAAGCTTTCCGGCCGTATCGATATTCTGCACCTCAAGGATTTGCGCGCCTGCCCGGATCCGGAAAACCGCATGGGCGTCAATAAAATCTCCGAAATCGGAAACGGAAACCTGTACTGGGACGGCATCATGGAAACTGCCGAAAAAATCGGCGTGAAGAGTTACATCGTCGAGCAGGACCACACGTTTGCCACCGGTTCGCCTTTTGATTCGCTGAAAACGAGTGCCGACTACCTCCGCAAATACATGAAATAAGTAAAGAACCGGGAACACCTCACGGAGCGTGTCCCCGGTTCTTTTTCATACGGTTTCAATTTTCAGAAGATTGGTATTGCCAGATGCGCCGTTGGTCATGCCGCCCGTGATAATCAGGCGGTCGCCTTTTTTGAGGCGGAAGGCCTCTTTGGCTTTGCATTTGGCCTGATAGAAAAGAACGTCGATAGAATCGTAATGTTCGTTCAGCATGGGAAGAACGCCCCATGACAGTGCCAGTTTATGATAGGTCTTTTCGTTGGTCGTCAAACCGAGAATATCCACCGGCGAGCGGAAGCGGGATACCATGCGGATGGTCA
>CAKRWK010000281.1 GCA_934417455.1 uncultured Eubacteriales bacterium | reverse complement strand
GAAAACACGGTTTCCGGCGCGAGACACCGCGGACTGCGCGTTTGTCGCGGAACTCGTGTCGAGCATCTGCCAGGTGAGGTTTTCGATATGAAGGGTGTCAAACGCACGGCGCCACTGTTCTTCCGTAACTTCGATACCCTGACGGCCGTTGCATCTTGAGCAGACGCCGTTCACATAGTCGTGCCCGAGCGCATCTGTTGGATTTTCCGCCCATGTGTCGCCGCACTTACGGCAGGTGATCGTGTCATAGCCGCCTTCCGTGCAGGTGGCGGGTGTTGTTTCTCTTACGTACTCATGTGCGCACTCGTCCGGCGTCTCGTCCGTCGGTTTCTTTTCGCCGCAAACGGTGCAGACCCCATTTTTGTAGGTGTGATCGGTTACGTCTCCGTACTTGAAAGTGCCTTTGAGCGCAACCTTGCAATACAGGCAAGATTTATAGTATGTAGCCGGTTCCCGGCAGGTGGCTTCCGATTTCAGATACCGTGCGACGGGTGATTCCGTTGCCACGCAGGCGTGGGTAGCCGGTGTTTCGTCCGCAGGCAAAATTTCTTTTTTGACGTGTTGACAGACAGCGCAGGTCAGTGACCATTCAAATCCGTCTTTGCCGTCTTCTGTTTTGACCGGGACATCGGATTTTATTCCGTCGTCAAATTCGTGGGCGGCCTTGTCGCTCACCTTGTCCGTATGTTCGCAGGTGGCGGCATGCCAGTGCGCATCATCGTCCGCCGTCCATTTTTCGTCGTACGTGTGCACGTGGGGCGAGCCGAGTTCGCAGGCCACGGCGAACACCGTTACCGAAAGAAGCAGGCAGAGGAGAAGTGCCGCTCTTAGAAAGTTTTTCTTCATTCCGAATTCCTCCCGAAATGGTATATATAGTCATATACATTTTAGCACGGAGCGGCCGTTATATCAATGCTTTGTTAAATATTTTTGACAAAAAACGGGGCAAAGTTTACATTTTGTTCATATGCAAAATGAAGTTTAGGCCAATGGGACAAAGTAACGGAAATTTCCTTGACATTTTTTTCTGTGTATGATAAAATGAAAAGAAATACCCCATACGAAGGAGACCGGAAATGAACTTTTTTGATAAACTTGCGGAATATGACAGGGAAGTGTATACTGCCTGCAACGCGGAACTGACAAGACAGCGTCAGAACATAGAATTGATTGCATCCGAAAATATCGTGTCGGAAGCCACGCTTCTGGCGGCCGGGACGCCGCTGACCAACAAATATGCGGAGGGGTATCCCGGAAAGCGTTACTACGGCGGTTGCGAATACGTGGACGTCGTAGAGAACATTGCGAGAGACCGGGCAAAGGCACTTTTCGGTGCCGAACATGCCAATGTGCAGCCGCACTGCGGCGCATCGGCCAACCTTGCCGTGTTTTTTGCGCTTCTGTCTCCTGGGGACACCGTAATGGGCCTGAATCTGGCGCATGGCGGACACCTGTCGCACGGCTCGCCCGTCAATATTTCGGGAAAATATTTCCATGTGGTTCCGTACAGTGTTTCGCCTAAAACGGAAATGTTAGATTATGACGAAATACGGAGGGTCGCGCTGGAATGTCGCCCGAAAATGATAATTGCCGGTGCCAGCGCGTATTCCCGTACCATAGATTTCGGGAAGATTCGCGAAATTGCGGACGAAGTCGGGGCATATTACATGGTGGATATGGCGCACATTGCCGGTCTTGTCGCCGCCGGTTTGCATCCGAGTCCGGTGCCGTACGCGGATGTGGTGACGACCACGACGCATAAAACACTGCGCGGTCCCCGTGGCGGAATGATTCTCTGTAAAGCGAAATTTGCCGCCGCTATTGACAAAGCCGTTTTTCCCGGTACGCAGGGCGGCCCGCTGATGCACAATATCGCGGCCAAAGCCGTCGCGCTCGG
>CAKRWK010000280.1 GCA_934417455.1 uncultured Eubacteriales bacterium | reverse complement strand
CTCGTTTTTCAAAGGGCTTTTCGCCCTGTCAGCATGATGCTATTACAGGGTAGTGCAAGCCACCGGATTGGCCGGTATTGTGACTTCGGTTTTTATTCCGCGGGGCGAATGACGGGATTTTGTTTGTAGGAGAAAAGAAGTTTGCCGTCGGCAAAATAGGAAACTTCGGTTACGGACGTGTAGCCGCCGGTGCCGCTCCCGGTTTCATTATCAAAGATAGCTCCGACGGTCGTCGTTTCCACCCGCTTCAGTTTGCAGTCGGAACAGGTGTATGTTACGCTGTAGGAACCGTTCTTTGTGGTTTTGTCTCCGGTGTCGAGTTTTTCGTCGTGCGTCAGTGTGCAGAAAACATGTTCGGCTACCAAAGTACGGGTGCGACCGCAGTCGCAAACGGACACTTCCAGTGTGCCGCCGCAGAGACCGTAGGCAAGAAGGGAAACGGTGTAAGTTTTCGTTTCATGTTTGCAGGATGCGAAGTTTCTGTTACAAACGGAACATTCGTCACCGTCCAGCTTGTGCATATGCGTTGCCGGCAGAACCTCGGTATACGTGTCGTCGCAGGATGTGCAGGCATATGCGGCAGACCCGTCCGTCGCACACGTCGGTTCGGTCAGCGCAGTGCATGTATAGGTGTGTTTGTGTTGATTTCTCGTGTCAAGAACAATGGAACTGTCACCGAGCGACCGTTGCAGCCAGAGCGCGTCGCAAAGCGAAAGGCCGTGTTCATCGGCGGTCTCTCCGGCGCCTTCCGCATAGACATCGGCCACGCCGAGTTGCGCGTCGTCAAGTTCGCGCGTGCTGACAAGATACTGGCGGAGGTAGGTAATATCGTTGATGGAAACACCGCCGTTTTTGTTGACGTCTCCGAACGGATATACCGTTACTGCTCCGAAATCACCCTGCAGGGTGACGGGAGAGAAGGTTTTGTCCTCTGTAAGACGGTTGGCCTCTGCCGAGGCGGCCATGTATTCGGTATCGAAGGAGAGAAACGGATAGGACGTCAGCGTTTTGGTTTCCTCATCGACAGTGCCGGGGGCAACGCTGTCCGCGATGCGGAAGGTCAGTGTCGCAAAGGCGGTTCTTTCCGTCAGGTTGGAGTCAACGTTGGTAAAACTGATATGAATGCGGTTGTTTTCCCAAGGCGTCACACAGGCATTCGACGATGCGGCTTCGGCGGAAACAAATTCCACCGTTTTGCTGTCATAAGTAAGGGCGAGTTGGAAGTCCACCAGTGTATCTGTTTCCGCATATACCGTGACGGTAAATGTCCCGCCGGGTGCGGCTTCCGCTGCGGTTGTGTGTATGGTAGCCATGTCCGCGCCGGACTCCGCCATGCTTACCGCACCGAGAACAGAGAACAGCATACACGCAAAAGCGAGAATTATCCAAAGACATTTTGTTCTTTTCTGTTTCATATTCATATAGTAGTCCTCACAAAAAATGAAATTTTACAGCTAAAAATTATAGCACCTCGTGCCTTTACTGTCAATACTTCCATGCGAAAAATGTGAGGAAAAAAGTCGATTTTTGTCTGTGGGTTATACGTTCCCCGCAAGAAAATCATTCGCTTTGTTCTGAAAACTGCAAACGGGAAGACGCTCTGGGTCGCATCGTCCGACAAAGGCTTTCACTGCGTCTCGTTGCTGCTTATATCCATGACGGACGTGACAATCGTCGCCGTGCCGTCTTCGTCGGCATTGGCATAAGCGGTATAATTTCCGCAGGACAGCGGGTTTCGCCTTCAAGACCGTAAATTTCCGTTACAACGCCATATGCAGTGTTCATATCGTCAAAAACTTCCGTTTCCTGGGTTAAATTGCTGTGAATTATACCGCTAAATGGAAGATTGGTCAATCCGTGGACGAGTTTTTGCATATTTTCCCATTCTGAAGAAAAAACATTCAAATATCTTGT
>CAKRWK010000279.1 GCA_934417455.1 uncultured Eubacteriales bacterium | reverse complement strand
GTTCGACAGGGGGCTGGAGAAGGAAGTGCGGGGTCTTGTCGGGACGGGCACCCTCACCGCGGAAAGTACCGCGGGGCAGGCCATCGGGTATAAAGAATTTTTCCCGTATTTCGCGGGAGCGTGTACGCTCGCCGATGTGCGGGAGAATATCCGTCTCTCGACAAGGCATTACGCCAAGCGGCAGATGACATGGTTTTCGCATACGGAGAATACGTATACGCTCTATGTCGATACCGTGGACGGCGAGCCGCGCCGCACGGACGACCTTTTGCGGGAGGCCGCCGCTGTCATAGATAATTCAAAAACTGCATACAATCATTTACAATAAAGATTATATAAAGGAATTTTGCCATGAAAGCCAACGAACTGAAAGAAAAACTGAAGGGCGGCGCCCTCTCGGCTTATACGCACCTGTATGCCGACATCGACCGCCAGACCGAGCGCATGCTCCGCGCCGTGGATAAATTCACCGAAATGTACGGGGACGACCGCGACGTCGCGCTGTTCTCCGTGCCCGGCCGCAGCGAAATCTGCGGAAACCACACCGACCATAACCATGGCCGCGTGCTCGCCGGCGCCATCGACCGCGACATCATCGCCGTTGCGGCGAAGAACGAGGACGGCGTTGTCCGTTTCCATTCGGAAGGGTATCCCGAGGACGTCGTTGACCTGTCGCTCATCGATGAGCCGAAAAACTTCCGCAAATTCACCTCCCGTTCGCTTGTCGCCGGCCTGTGCCGCGGCTTTTCCATGAACGGTTACAGTATCGGCGGTTATGACGCCTATTCCACCACCGAGGTGCTGAAGGGCAGCGGCATTTCTTCGTCCGCCGCGTTTGAGGTCATGGTCGGCAACGTCATGAACTATTTCTATAACGACGGCAATGTTTCCAACGTCGAAATCGCCAAAATGGCGCAGTTCTCCGAAAACGTCTTTTTCGGTAAGCCCTGCGGCCTGATGGACCAGATGGCCTGCGCCGTCGGCGGCTTTGTCTTTATCGACTTTGAAAAGCCGAACGAACCCTTCATCGAGCCCATCGACTTTTCACTTGACGCGGCGGGTTACGCCCTTTGCATTGTCAATACGGGCGGCAACCACGCCAACCTCAACGCCGACTATGCGTCCGTCCCGGCAGAAATGAAAGCCGTCGCCGCGCACTTCGGTCGCGAGGTGCTGCGCGGCCTGACGGAGGACGACATCGTCGCCGAAATTCCCGCGCTCCGCGAAAAAACGGGTGACCGCGCCATTCTCCGCGCCCTTCACTTTGTCCGCGAAAACGACAGAGTCGCCGCCGTGCGCGACGCCCTGAAAACGGGCGACACGGAGGGCTTCCTCGCCGGTATCACGGACTCGGGCAACTCTTCCTTCAAATATCTGCAGAACGTCTATACTACGCAGAATCCCGCCGAGCAGGGACTGTCCCTCGCGCTCGCCGTTGCCGAAGGGTTTCTGAAAGGAAAAGGCGGCGCCTGCCGCGTGCACGGCGGCGGCTTCGCCGGCACCGTGCAGGTTTTTGTTCCGAAGGCATATGCCGACGCATTCTGCGAAAAGATGGACAGTGTGTTCGGCGCGGGAGCGACTATGAAGCTTCGCATCCGCCCCGTGGGTGCAACTGCGCTCGTTCAGTAGGGTTAACGTCCCTTATCACCGGCTACCGAAAGGTCGGATTGTTCGCGCTTTCCGTCAAAGCCTCGTTTGATGTATCTGCATACATCTTCTCTCGGTTTTAACGAAAATCATCGAAAATCCGTTCCTTTCCGGCGCTTCGCGTTTTTGCGGGCAAAGCATCGCCGCAAAGCGGTGCAGTTTTGACAAGCGAAACGACCGAAGCCGTACGCGGGTACCGCGATGGGAGTTTCACGACGGCAAAACCGATGATTTGCCGCAAAAATAGTCCGGCATAAGGAATGTTAACCCTACACAACCGTCCGCTTTGCGGCTTGACGTACCCTCGTACGCCC
>CAKRWK010000278.1 GCA_934417455.1 uncultured Eubacteriales bacterium | reverse complement strand
TTTTTCGCGGGCAAACGGTTTCCGTCAGATGTCCCGAACGGCTTTCTTTTTCAGGCGGACGGTGAAAACGCATCCGTGCGGTACGGCCGGGGTCACCTCCACCGTTCCGTCCGAAATGTCGAGAATTCGTCGGACAAGGGACAGGCCGAGGCCGTTCCCCTCCTGTTTATGGGAGCCGTCCGCCTGATAAAATTTATCAAAAATATGTTTTTCCGTACCGGAACGGAGGCCGGGACCGTTGTCCTCCACGGTAAAAATGACAGTGTCCCCCGTCTCCGTCAGACGCAGACGGACAAGCCCACCCGGGTCCGTAAATTTTACGGCATTGCCGATAAGATTGAAAAAAACATGATAAAGGAGTGCCTCATTGCCAGTATAGGTCACCTCACACAGGTCAACGTCAAACTCCGTGCCCTTCTCCGTCCACTTAGGTTCGAGAGAGAGAACCGCGCTACGCACTTGTTCGTCAAGACGATACGTCGTGACTTTCGGCTGAATGGCCTTGCTTTCCACCTTGGAGAGCAGAAGGACATGTCCGACAAGTTCGGACAGGCGATGCGTATTATACAGGATTTTTTCCACGTACCGGTCGTGTTCCTCTTGAGTCACGCTACCGTCCTGCAGGAGCGTGGCGTATCCTTCAATGGCACCGATGGGGGTCTTGATTTCGTGCGACACATTGGAAACGAAGTCTGTCTGGAGAATTTCCGTTGCCCCGAGTTCTTTGGCCATGCGGTTGAAACTGCGGTAGATGTCGCGGATTTCCGTCACCTTACTTGTTGTGTCAAGCGTAATGCGGAAATCCCCAGTCGCCACCCGGCGCATGGCGCGGGAAAGGACGGTGAGCGGCTCAAACAGTTTCTTCTGGAAAAACATCAGGTAAGCGAAACTGACAAGAACAATGAAAATCATGACCCATGCCGTCACGGGAATGGTCATCGTCGGCCAGCCGAGCCACTTCGTCACAATATAGGAAAGGACGACAGAGACGCCGAGCGTTCCCGCAATAACGGCAATGGCAATCAGGATAAAGTATAAGAGAATGCCATAATGTGTGCGGCGCTTCGGGAGAAAAAAGAGAGGTTTTCTGCCGTTTTTGTCCTCTTTCATTTATATTTTCCCCTTTTCTACCTTATAACCAACCCCACGCATCGTGACAATCCGAAAGTCCGGATTGTCGCGGAAACGGTCGCGCAATCTTGCGATATGTACGTCGACGGTATGCGTGTCGCTTTCCGTATCATACCCCCAGATTTCATCCATCAGTTGCTGTCTTGTAAAGATTTTTCCCGGAAACGATACCATTTTATATAAGAGCATGAATTCTTTCTGCGGCAGGACAACGGACCCGCCCGCCGTTGTTACAGTCAACGAGTCGCAGGAAAGCTCGGTCGAGCCTATCACCTGTCTGTGCTCGCTGTTCATCCGGGCGCGACGCAGAAGTGCACCGACGCGCAAAAGCATTTCGTTCAGGCGGACGGGTTTGACCATATAATCGTCCGTGCCCGAAAGAAACCCTTCGCGCATGTCGTCAAAAGCGTCTTTGGCGGTAATCATCATGACGGGCGTTTTGTCGCCGGACTCGCGCAGAGCACGCACAAATTCGTACCCATCCATCACGGGCATCATGACGTCCGAAATAATCAGGTCGAAATACCCGTGTTCCATGGCCGCAAGGGCTTCCCTGCCGTCCGCGACGGCGGTGACGCTGTATCCGTTTTTGGTCAGCACGCGCGAAAAAAGGGCGCAGAGTTCGCGGTCATCTTCGGCAATCAGTATTCTGAACATCGTGACTCCTTTCAGACCTGTCCCGCCGTCAGGCGGATAATCAGGCGCATATCATCCGGCTGTACTTTGGCTTCATGCGCCGTTTTGTTGCGGACCACGGCGCCGCAGCGGTCGCATCGGTGAATCAACACATATCCGCGCTTCGCGTCCGGCTCCGCTTTGATGGGGCGCAGAATGCCGCCACAGGGG
>CAKRWK010000277.1 GCA_934417455.1 uncultured Eubacteriales bacterium | reverse complement strand
GTCCGCGGGGCCCGCCGGTGATAAGAGTGTGATTCGCGGTTCCACTTCGATGGAAAAATTCATCACTGCAGCGGCCAAGGGGTACGCCGACCTGTACGGCGTGGACGCTTCGACGCTGTTCGACATCGAACTGGAAGGTTCCTCCGTCGGACGGAAAGCCGCCGAGTCGGACGCGAAAGGAAACGTCATCGGACTGTCTTCTTCCGCAGTCAATCAGGACAACATCGACAGTTTCAATGTCTGCCTTGATGCTGTGGCCGTCATCGTCAACAAAGAGAACACGACCGTAACCAATCTGACACTGAAACAACTCTACGACATTTTCACTGCAAAAATCACGAAGTTCAACGAACTCGGCTGATAAATCGGAGCAGAGCGTATGACTTCCCATCTCAAAACAATAAAATCCGGAAAACCGATGGAAAAAGGAACGGCTCTGTTTGCGGCGGCGGCGACCATTTGTGTGGTCGCCGTGGTCGCGATTTTCGCGTTTCTGTTCATTAAGAGCATTCCTGCTTTCGGAAAAATCGGTATTTTCCGTTTCATGTTCGGCGACAACTGGGCGCCCGACCGTCTGGACAGGTATGATTCGCCTCTGTCCGGCACGTACGGCATTTTCACCATGATTGTCGGCACGTTTGCCGCCACGGTGGGGGCGCTCCTGGTCGGCGGCGTGCTCGGGTACTTTACGGCTGTTTTCCTTGCATTCTACTGTCCGAAACGCCTGAAAAAGATTCTGTCTGCCGTTATCAATCTTCTGGCCGGCATTCCTTCCGTTGTATACGGATTTTTCGGTATCGTGTTTCTTCTTCCTCTTCTATCAAATATCGCGCCGAACAACGGCAGCGGTCTGCTTGCCACGTCTCTGATTCTCGGCATCATGATTTTGCCGACGGTGGTTTCGCTGTCCAGAACCAGTCTGGAAGCCGTTCCGCGCGCCTACTCTGAAGGTTCTGTCGCCATGGGTGCCACACACACGGAAACGGTGTTCCGCATTATGTCTCCCGCGGCAAAATCCGGTATCACCGCGTCTCTCGTTCTCGGCGTCGGCCGTGCCCTCGGAGAGACCATGGCGGTTGTCATGGTGGCCGGGAATGCGGCAACATACCCAAAGGGGCTCTTCTCTTCGTTCCGTGTACTGACAGCCAATATCGTCATGGAAATGGGATATGCCGGCGAGGTGCAGGAAGGCGCACTTGTCGCCACGGGTGTGGTTTTGCTTCTCTTTGTCCTTCTTGTCAACCTTCTGTTCGGCGCACTGGCCGGTCATACAGTGAAACGCATGTCCTACGCCGGTACAAAAGAGCACCCGATGAGAGAAAAAATGTCCGCCGCTTTCCGCGGTGTCAGAGATGCCATCGGAGAGTTCGGATACAAAATCAAAGCCGCGAGAATCAAACAGGGAGCCGCGCTCTTTTCCGGAATTTTCGCCGCGGTCGTACTCGTTCTTATCATCGGCTTCATTTTCGTACAGGGCTTTACTTATCTTATCACGCATCCCTCCCTGATTTTCGGTGCCTATGAGTTCGGCAGTACGAAAATCACCATTCTTCCCGCCATTGTTACGACACTGATGGTCGTGTTTTTCAGTATTCTTCTGGCCGTTCCCATCGGTATCATGACAGCGATTTTCCTTCACGAATACGCACGGCACGGCAATGCCTTCATCAAAATCATCCGTACGGCCATTGACGTTCTGGCCGGCGTTCCGTCCATTGTTTACGGACTGTTCGGCATGATTACGTTCGTTAAAATTTTCGGTGGATCCAGCAGTATTCTGTCGGGCTCGCTGACGGTGGCCATGATGCTTCTTCCCACCATTGTCCGTTCGACGGAGGAAAGTCTGAAATCCGTTCCAGACGCGCTGAGAGAAGGAAGTCTTGCTCTCGGTGCCGGCAAACTGCACACGATATTCCGTGTTGTCCTCCCGTCGGCGCTTCCGGGCATTCTCTCCGCCATCATTCTCAGTATCGGACGTGTCATCAGCGAATC
>CAKRWK010000276.1 GCA_934417455.1 uncultured Eubacteriales bacterium | reverse complement strand
TCCATATCCATCGTTTCCGCACCGTAGCACCAGCAGGGGGTTACGGTCAGGGTGATGTCCACACCGGCCTTTCTGAATTTGTCCGCACACATGGCGGCTTCGCCGACGCCGCCGATGGTGGTGTCCGCAATGATGACTTCCACGGGCGTGCCGTCCGTGTAGCGTACGTTTTCTCTGATGAGCGCGGCCGCGGATGTCGCCATCTGCATGGTCTGATCTTCCAGAGATTCTCTTACCTTGATTTTCCCGCGCCGTCCGTCAATGGTCGGACGGATACCGATGACGGGATGCCCGCCGATAAGTCTTTCCTTTTTCATATGTTTCTCCTCTTTGCGTTCGGGTTTGTTCTTCAAAATATATTATAGTAGGGTTTTTCGCCTTTGACAATAGATAAAATGCACAAAGAAGTTAAGAATATGAACAGGTAAAAATATGGGGCAAACGTTTCCGTGCGAAACGTTTGCCCCATATTTTTAGGATTTCTTTTTCCGGTAGTGTGCGGAACGCTTTCTGCGTATGACCATGGTGTAAATTCCGAAACCGAGGAAAAGCACCACCGGAACGGCGGCCATTACATGAACCCACGGTTCAATGGCGTTTTCCGTTTTCAGGCTTTCCCAAAGACCGTTGACAAGGTCCTGCGTCTCTCTGTCAAAACTGTGGAAATAAGGGTCGTAGTCGTAATTTTCATTGACGTCTACGTCGCTGTACAAAATTTCGATGGCGTCCTCGCCCATCTCGTCGATGTACTTCTCGGTCTCTTTGACGAGAGCATTCGGGGACGCGTACCCGATATAGAGCGCATTGGCCACGGCGGCCTCTTCGGAAAGCATGAAATTCATATACGCAAGTGCCATTTCGCGCACTTCCGCCGGGCGCTTGTCGTCCTTCGGCATGCACATGGCATCAACAAAGACGTTGGTACCTTCTTTCGGATAGTAGAAACGGAGCGCGTCGTTGTCCTGTGCCATTGTGATATAGTCACCGGCGTAGTACGGTGCGGCGGCGGCCGAACCGCCCGTCATTTTGTTGAAAATCTCGTCGCTGACATAGGCCTGTATCAGAGATTTCTGCTCTTTGAGAAGGTCGAGCGCCGCCTGCCAGTCGGCGGGATTTTTTGAGTTGACGTCGATGTTCTTATAGTACATGGCCGCGCCGAATGCGTCGCGGGGGTTGTTGAACTGCAGGAGTTTTCCGCGGTACTTTTCATTCCAGAGCAGTCCCCAACTTTCAAGGGTGGAGTCTTCTTCGTCAATCATCGTCTCGTTGTAGATGATGCCGACCTTGCCGTAGGTATAGGGCACCGCATATTTCCCGTCTGGGTCGAAATAGAGGTTACGGAATGTGTCCTCGATGTACTCGTAATTCGGAATTGACGTTTCGGGATAGATTTCTTCGAGATACCCCTCTTCCGCCAGTTTCTGAATCATATAGTCGGACGGGACGAGAATGTCGTAGGAACCGGCACCGCTCGTGATTTTGCTGTACATGTCTTCATTGGTTGCATAGGTGGTGTAGACGACTTTGGCGTGAATCCGCACGCCGTATTTTTCAAAGTAATATCCTTCATAATACTTCTCAAATTCGGCGTTGGTGTCATAGGAATCGAGTGAACCGTCGGAAATGTACTCGCCCCAGTTGTAAACTTTCAGAGTGATGGTCTTTCCGTCGGTCGGTATTTCGTCTGTTTCTTCCGAATTTCCGCAGGAAATGAGAAGAAATGTTGACAGAACCAGGCACAAAAGAAGAAATACATACTTTTTCATGTTCACTTGTGCGCACCCGCCTTTCTTTTTTCACGTTTTGCCGCACGCCAGTTGGAGACGACAAGCAGAGTGAAAACGACGACGACAATCAGCGTCGAGAGCGCGTACATGTCCGGTTTCACCTTTTTCTTCGTCAGGGAATAGATAAGGAGCGGCTGGGTCTGGAAGGACGAGGAGCCGACAAAGTAGGAAATGACAAAATCGTCGAGCGACAGGGTGAAGGCCATAATGAA
>CAKRWK010000275.1 GCA_934417455.1 uncultured Eubacteriales bacterium | reverse complement strand
CTCTGACAATCTTGTCACAGTCGATACCCTTGTCCGCCGTGATTTTCGCGCATTCTTCGATAGAGGAAATGCCGTATTCTTTCAGGACGGAGAGAATTTTCTCTTCGCGTCTCTCGTAGTTTTCAAACAAAGCCATTCTGTTTCCCTCCTATCACTCTTTGCGCGGGTCGATATACTTGACAGCGCCGTCTTCGGCCGTGAATCTGCCGTAATGACCCTTGGATTTTTCGTACGCGGCGTTGGGTTCGTCGCCCTTCTTGATGAAGTCGGTCATCTTGCCGAGGTTGACGAATTCGTAACCGATGACCTGGTCGTCCTTGTCAAGCGCCATGCGGGTGACATAGCCTTCGGCCATTTCGAGGTAACGGACGCCCTTGGCGAGCGTGCCGTACATGGTACCCACCTGCGAGCGGGTGCCCTTACCGAGGTCTTCAAGGCCGGCACCGATGGTCAGACCGCCTTCGGAGAAAGCGGACTGCGTACGACCGTACACAATCTGAAGGAAGAGTTCTCTCATGGCGGTGTTGATGGCGTCGCACACAAGGTCGGTGTTGAGGGCTTCGAGAATCGTCTTGCCCTGCAGGATTTCCGCGGCCATCGCGGCGGAATGAGTCATACCGGAACAACCGATTGTCTCAATCAGTGCTTCCTGAATGACGCCTTCCTTTACGTTCAGCGTCAGTTTGCATGCGCCCTGCTGCGGTGCGCACCAGCCAACACCGTGCGTCAGTCCGGAAATATCCTTGACTTCTTTTGCCTTAATCCACAGTCCCTCTTCGGGAAGGGGCGCGGGGCCGTGGTTCGGTCCCTGGGCAACAACGCACATATCGGAAACTTCACGGGAATAAATGAGGTCTGCCATTTGTATATGTACTCCTTATGTAAAATAATCAGACAATGAGAAGGCCCTTGACATCGCCGAATGCGCAGGCGGCGTTGGCCTCGTCGGTGTCAATGTGCATGGCGAGCGCGTAAGAATCGCTGACGCGGACAACCACGTCCCCGAAAATCGTGCTTCTTTCCGAACTGATTTTCACGGAAACAATCTGTTTGTCCTCAACGCCGAACTCTTTCGCGTCGGCCGGGGTCATGTGAATATGCCGTTTAGCGGCAATCACGCCCTCCTCCAGTTTGATTTCCGCGCCGTTCAGAGGATTGCGCAACGTGCAGCCGGCAGAGCCCGCGGTGTCGCCGCTTTCGCGGATGGGCGCGGATACGCCGATAGAGCGCGCGTCCGTCAGGGACAGTTCCACCTGGTTTGCCTTACGGGTCGGACCGAGAATGGATGCTTTGAGCGTGCCTTTCGGGCCGATGATTTCGAGTTTTTCCGCACAGGCGTACTGGCCGGGCTGGCTGAGGTTTTTCTTGTTCGTCAGAACATAGCCTTTGCCGAACAGCGTTTCCACCGCTTCGTCCGTCAGATGAATGTGTCTTGCGGATGTTTCCACCATAATTTCTTTCATTTGCCGAAAATCTCCTTTGTCTTGTGTCTCCGAACATACGGAAACCCACAATTTACAGGGATATTATATCACACGTTTCGTCGAAAATCAATGTATAAAGCGAAAGAAAGTGTAAAAAAATATTGAAAAACGGAAAAAGGCGGCATATATGGCACAAGAGAACGAAAACAGCACAGCGGCAGAGGAAAACGAACTGCTCCGCACCGGCAGTATCACGGCGGAAAACAGCCACGAATCCTTCTACTGTCTGTCCGTCATCGGACAAATCGAAGGACACTACGCGCTCGACGGCAGTCAGAAGGCCACCAAATACGACCATATTCTTCCCCTTCTGTGCGCACTGGAAGAAAGCGACAAAGTGGACGGCATTCTCATCCTCATCAACACCCTCGGCGGCGACGTGGAAGCCGGGCTCGCTATGGCGGAAATGATTGCCAGTCTCTCCAAACCGACGGCCTCCATCGTTCTCGGCGGCGGGCATTCCATCGGCGTGCCGCTCGCCGTCAGCGCCAAACGCTCTTTCATCGTCCCGAGCGCTACCATGACGGTGCACCC
>CAKRWK010000274.1 GCA_934417455.1 uncultured Eubacteriales bacterium | reverse complement strand
AGGCAATCCCGGCGGAATGCAGTCTCGCAATGGCGCCCATCAGATAGTAGAAGCCGTTACCGGCCACACGGCGGGCACCGTCAAGATCGATGCCGCCGAAAGATTCCATAATGTCCGTATGATACGGAATTTCAAAGTCCGGCACTTTCGGCTCGCCGAAACGCTCGATTTCGACATTCTCGCTGTCGTCCTTGCCGATGGGAACGGACGGGTCAATGATATTCGGAATGACCATCATGATTTTGGTCACGCGCTCGCTGAGTTCCGCCTCTTTCGCCTCGCACGCGGCGAGTTCTTCGGCCTGCTCGGCCACCAGTTTCTTGGCCGCTTCGGCTTCCTCGAATTTCTTCTGTCCCATCAAGGCTCCGATGGATTTGGACACCTTGTTGCGGTTGGCGCGGAGTTCGTCCGCTTTGCGCTTATTCGTGCGGAGTTCATCATCCAGCGCAATGACCTCGTCCACAAGGGGCAGTTTGCCGTCCTGAAACTTGTTTTTTATGTTCTGTTTGACGATATCCGGATTTTCTCTCAGAAATTTAATATCGAGCATATTGGTCTCCTGTCGCTTTTTTCCTCTATTGTACCCCATTTCCTCAAAAAAAGCAAGGGGTTTTCTTCAAAAAATGCGTCTTGACAACGAAAAGAACAAAAGGTATAATGATAAGGCGATATTCCTTATTCATATCTTCCATAAGGAGACTTTTCACATGAATTTTTCCCATATGTTCGACGAAAACGAAAAACCTCTCGACTCTTTCCCCGCAGACGGCGGTTTTGTCGGTATTTTCCGCACGATTGCCTGCATCGGGGACAGCCTTTCTTCCGGCGAGTTTGAAGGCACGGGCGCCGAGGGACAGAGAACCTATCACGACATGTTCGATTTCTCCTGGGGACAGTACCTTGCCCGCATGGCCGGGACGACGGTATACAATTTCTCCCGCGGCGGCATGACGGCGGAAGAATACATGAAAACCTTTGCAAAAGAAAAAGGCTTTTTCGACCCGTCACTGGCCGCCTCCGCCTACATTGTGGCGCTCGGCGTCAACGACATGTCCCGCGTCATCGACGGACGGACAACCTTCGGCGACCTGTCCGACATTGACTTTTCGGACGGGACAAAGAACAAGCCCACCTTTGCCGGATACTACGCGGCCGTCCTGCAAGCGTACCGCGCCATCCGCCCGGACGCGTTCTTCTTTCTCATGACCATGCCGTCGACCGCATTTGTCAAGGATACGGGGCGTGACGTGCTGTTCGACCGTCACCGCGATTTTCTCTATGCGCTCGCAAAAAGACTGCCCCGCACATACGTGCTCGACTTCCGTACGTATGCGCCCCCGTATGCGGGAGACTTTGAGCGGCACTTCTACCTCGGCGGACATATGAACCCGATGGGATATATGCTGACGGCGAGAATGACGGTTTCGTACATAGACTACATCATCCGCCATAACACGGATGACTTCGCGCAGGTCGGCTTTATCGGCACGCCGTACCGCAACACCGAAGGGAGCGGCTGCTTCCGCCCCGAAGAACCGGGAGAAAACAAATGAATACAAAGGGACACGAATTTGAATCCGGCACGTTTCTTGTCGGTTGTAACTACTGGGCGTCGCACGCCGGCACCAACATGTGGCACGACTGGGACGAAGAACAGATAGACCGCGATTTTTCCCTGCTCGAAGAACACGGCATCCGCTATCTGCGCGTCTTTCCCCTCTGGCCGGATTTTCAACCGCTGCGCATGCACTACATGGTTGAGGGACAGGAAAAAGAACTCCGCCTCGGAGAGAATCCCCTGCCGCACACCGAAGCCGGCCGCGCCGGCGTTGACGAGGTGATGGTCGGGAGGTTCCGCACCTTCTGCGACCTGGCAGAGCGGCACGGCCTCTCGCTTGTGGTCGGGCTTGTCACCGGTTGGATGAGCGGCCGGTGGTACGTGCCGGAACCTTTCCGCACGGTCAATGTTCTGACGGACGCACGCGCCATTCAATGGGAAGTCCGTTTCGTGCGGTACATGG
>CAKRWK010000273.1 GCA_934417455.1 uncultured Eubacteriales bacterium | reverse complement strand
CAAGCATGGAAAGCAGAAGAACCAAAGACAGAATTTTTTTCATAGTTTCTCCTTTTTGTTTTTATTGGTTTTTCCATTTACATTTTATCATTTTGACGAAATGTTTGCAATAGAAACAACCGCACATGTAAAATATTGCTCCGAATTGCCCGAAAAAAGCACCGTTTTGTATCATTTTTTTACTTTTGATAAACGATTTTTGTGCAAAGTGACGATTTTTCACTTTCATCAAGCCCTTTGAAGAAACGTCACACAAAATTCCTTTCAAAAACCACGATTGTCAGCACGAACGCGAGAAGCACAATGAATTTTTCGTATAAGCGGACAGTTTCGGGACACAATAGCAGAAAAACAGGAAGTCCGCACCCATGGAAACATTTTGCGAAAATTACAGAGACAACGTTGCCCGTTTCGGCGACCGCCTGCGCGTAAAGGAAAACTTCGACATTGTGGAAAAGCGGCTGTACGTCGGCCCGGATGAAATTTCCGTCTTTTTTGTGGACGGCTTTGTCAAAGACGGCGAACTGCAAAAACTTCTGCAATATGTCCTGTCGCTTTCCGCCATCGGCAATGCCGAAAACTTCATGATGAAACTGCCGCAAATTGAGGCGGAACGCACGGACACGCCGAGAGAACTCGCGCACAACGTGCTTTCCGGGCAGTGCGCGCTTTTTTCGTCGTCGTTCGGTGCGGCGGCGATTACCATGGACCTGCGCACGTATCCGTCGCGCGGCGTCTCCGAGCCGGAAAGTGACAGAGTGATGCAGGGCGCGCGAGACGGATTTGTCGAAACGTTGATTGTCAACACCGCTCTGATTCGGCGCCGCATCCGCGACCCACGGCTGACCATGTCGCACCACAGCATCGGCGGTGCGTCGGGAACCGACGTCGTAATCTGCTACATGCAGGGCGTCGCGGATACGGCCTACGTCAAAAGTATTGTGAAAAAACTGGAGAAAATCCGTCCGAAGTCACTGACACTCGGCACGCAAAGCCTCGTGGAAACACTGATTCCGCACGGATGGTGGAACCCCTTTCCCAAGATACGGACAACGGAACGACCGGACACAGCCGCCGCACAGGTCGTGGAGGGATCCATTCTGGTTCTTTGCGATACGTCCCCGCTCGTCCTGATTCTGCCGACGTCCATTTTTGACTATCTGCAACAGACGGACGATTACTATTTTCCTCCCTTTACGGGCACGTATCTGCGTCTCATCCGCACGGCCATTCTCCTCCTCTCCGTTATCTCCACGCCGCTATGGTATCTCGCACTCATGTATGCGGACCGATTGCCGGCCGGGCTTATGTTTCTGATTCCCGACACGCCCGGCGCCCTGCCCATTCTTCTGCAACTGTTTCTCGCTGAAATTGCCATTGACGGCCTGAAAATCGCGTCCATGAATACGCCCGACATGCTGTCCAATTCCCTCTCGGTGGTCGGCGCCCTTCTGCTCGGCGACTTTGCCGTCAGCGTCGGCTGGTTTTGCGAGGACGTCATTCTCTATATGGCGTTTGTCGCCATCGCCAATTTTGCTCAGCAGAATCACGAACTCGGCCACGCCTTCAAATTCATGCGCATGATGATTCTTGCCCTCACCGCCGCGCTCCGTCTGCCGGGGTTTGTGTTCGGATGCATTCTCTTCTGCCTGTTCGTCGTCGCCAATAAAACCGTGGACGGACGTCACCGTTATCTCTATCCTCTCCTGCCCTGGAACGGCAAAGCCATGTGCCGTCTCCTTTTTCGCACGAAAAAAGACGATTTCTATCCGGAAGATTCCGCAAAAACACAGTGATACCCGCAAGGGCGAAAGGCAGGTACAGTGCCTTTCGTCCCGCCTTTGCGGCGTTTTTGTGTGCTCTTTCCGCAAAAAAATCCGAAAAATCTGAGTTTTTCCGAAAAATCTCTTGACAACCACCCGCAAATGTGATAGAATAAGCAGCGTTCCGATAGGGACTTTGCGGAATTGTGTAATGGTAGCACAGCAGACTCTGACTCTGTTCGTCTGGGTTCAAATCCTGGTTCCGCAGCCAG
>CAKRWK010000272.1 GCA_934417455.1 uncultured Eubacteriales bacterium | reverse complement strand
GCATTGTAGATGCCGGTGACGTGGTTACACTCGGTTGCATGAAGGCGGAGTTTGTGCACGTCAACCATTCCATTGCCGATGCCTGCGCTATTTCTGTGCGCACGCCGCAGGGCGTGGTATTCCACACAGGCGATTTCAAACTCGACGTATCTCCCATCGACGGGCAGATTATGGACCTGACCCGCATCGGAGAAATCGGCAAAGCGGGTGTTGAGCTTCTGCTTTGTGAATCCACCAACGCGGAGCGCTCGGGATTCACACCCTCGGAACGCACTGTCGGCAGTTCCCTTGAGCGTATTTTTGCGCAGTATGAGGACAGAAGACTGATTATCGCAACGTTCTCTTCCAACGTGCATCGCGTACAGCAAATTATCAACACAAGTTACAAACACGGACGTAAGGTGGCTATCCTCGGCCGCAGTATGATCAATATTATCAGCGCATCCGTTGAACTCGGGTATATGGATTTTCCCGACGGTGTTCTTATCGACGTGGATTCCATCAAGCAATACAAACCCGAACAGATTACACTGATTACCACCGGTTGCCAGGGAGAGCCCATGTCTGCACTGTACAGAATTGCCTTCTCCGAGCACGAACGGGTCAAACTTTCACCGCGCGATGTGGTTATTCTGAGCTCGAGTACCATTCCCGGCAATGAAAAAACCATAGGAAACATCATCAATGCGTTGGTTAAAAACGGCGTCAAAGTGGTTAACGATGCCGTGGAAGACGTACATGTGTCGGGGCATGCCTGCCGCGAAGAAATCAAACTGATGATGGCACTTCTGAAACCGAAATATCTCATGCCCATCCACGGTGAGTACAGACATTTGTATGCCAATAAGGAAATCGGTGAGTTCATGGGCATTCCGTCCGACAATATCTTCATTTCCGAAATCGGCAAAGTGCTGGAAATCGACAATAACGGTGCGGTTTTCCGCGGCACGGTTCCTTCCGGTAAAGTTCTGGTGGACGGTTCCGGCGTCGGTGACATCGGCAGCATTGTCCTTCGCGACCGCAAACATCTGTCGGAGGACGGTCTTGTGGTGGTGGTGGCCACCGTGAATCTGCCCGACCGCATGATTCTGTCCGGCCCCGATATTGTTTCCCGCGGATTTGTTTATGTCCGTGAATCGGAAGAACTGATGAACGGTGCGCGCAGCGTGGCGCTGACCGCTCTTGAAAAGACACTGCAGAACGGAACGCAGGATTGGACGGAAATCAAGGGCGATGTCCGCGACGCATTGGCAAAATATATCTTCCAGAAAACCAAGCGCAAACCGATGATTTTGCCCGTTATCATGGATCTGTAATGAAAAACGATATCCGTATTTATATGGCGGACGTCAGAGACGTTCCGTCCGATATGTACCGGAATTTTTTCGGGATGCTGTCCGAACCCGAAAAAAACAGATTGTTTCCGTCCGGACGCTTTCCGGAAAAAGACGGCGGAAGCGAACGTGCAAGACGAAACATCCGCCTGCGGCTGACGGCACATGCCTTGTTGGCGACGGCTCTGCCGGGAGCGGATATTCGCTATACCGATGACGGCCGTCCGTATGTATACGACGCGCCGTCTTTCACGGATATATCTTTGACGCACGAGGGGGATTTCTGTGCCGTTGCCGTTGCGAACGGCCGTATCGGCATAGATTTGCAAAGTATGGAAAAGACGGCGGCGGCCGAAGCACATGCCGCCGGACTTTCCGCCCGATTTCCCCTCCCCTCTGTGAAAAATGCCGATTGTGCGGAGATTTCCTTTGTCATAGCTTTTGTTGCGGACGGAAGTATTCGTTTTTCACGTATCGGGTGTCCGACTGTAACCGGGGAACAAACCGACACGGAAGTCCTTCGTTTTCTTTTCCGCTGGACGAGAATGGAGGCCGTCATGAAATGCGACGGTCGCGGTTTCGGTTGTTACGCAGACCTGAAAAAGAATACATCCGCGTACTGTGCCTCCACTTTTTCTCTCTGTGACAAAGAGAAAAATATTCTTATATCCGTGGCTGAAAAAATATAAAAAACGCAAGAATGACTATAACTATAGTCATT
>CAKRWK010000271.1 GCA_934417455.1 uncultured Eubacteriales bacterium | reverse complement strand
TGAACACAAAAACAGGCAAGAGAACATTCCTTTGGAATTTCGGCGATTTCTTGTCCGAAATTCAATAAACGACAACAAATATTTGCATAATTGGAGGGAATTATGGAATTAAGAGACGTTTTGACACAACCGTATACGGCAGAAGAATTTCTGTTGCACCAAAGAAAAATCCACAAATCCGTCTGCGAAAAAGAATACGCCGAAGTCATGAAAAAGGCAACGGATGATACGTATATCGAGAGCCTGAAGGCGATGGCGTCCCATATCATGAAGAACGAAATGATTCTTCCGGGCAGCGGCGGAAAGTATATGGACATCGGCACGCCGCCGGCGTGGAACGAGCGCCGGACGGACGATAACGAATACCTCTGGCACCTCAACCGCATGGGATATCATCCGAGCCTTGTGTCTCTGACGCTTCTGACGGGCGACCCTTCGTACGCAAAAAAAGTTGTCGCCGACATGGAAAACTGGATTGACAACTGCCCGGTTCCGCCGCTTGCGGATTCGGTGCAGCGGGAGGATTGCCGCGTGTTTTGCGGCGTCAGCCCGTGGCGTTCGCTCGAGGTCGGCCTCCGTCTCTGTTCTTCATGGAACACCATCTACGACCGTCTGCTTCCGACCGAATTTATGACGCCGGAATTCCACGCAAAATTTGCCGTCAGCATGTACGAACATGCCCGGGTGCTCCGCATTGTCTCTCCCTTGCTTTGGCCGAACGCCAACCATAACCATTACCTGTCGGAAATGTCCGGCCTTCTGAATGCCGCTCTGCGATTCCCGGACATGAAGGGGGCGGACGAATGGCTCTCCTTCTCCGTGCGGGAACTCGAACGGTGCGCGACCAATCAGTTCTCCAAGGAAGGCGGCCAGATCGAGGGTTGCCCCGGCTACCATGACGTCACCATCTGCGAATACCTCGGCATTTTGCGGACAATGCGGGCTTTCGGCACTCCGATTCCCCTGTCCTTCGGCGATCTCTGCCGCCGCGCCGCGGTGTACAGCGCCTATTCGCTGGGTCCTAACGGCAAGTATGCCTCTTTCGGTGATACTTCCATCACGTCGTCCGGCGAAAGGGTCACCACCGGTTACTACCGCGTGTTTGGTGAACTCGGTGCCACGGAGTCGATTCTGCCTGTCATAACACTGCCGATAGACACCGATGTCGTGCCGGCGGACGTACAGAAAGAAGGAAAGAAGCGGGCGCTGACCCTTCCTCCGTCCGACCATTTCGAGCCTTCGCTCGGCCAGTACTTTGCCCGTACCGGCTGGTCACCCGAAGATTCCTATTTCGCCATGATTTGTCACTCGCCGGTGCAGAACGGCCACGCGCATCAGGACGTCATGTCGTTCGTGCTTTACCTTGACGGCGACCCGGTGGTCGTCGACCCGTCTTACTATGCCTACCGTGAGTGCCCGGAGCGGGTAGAGTGCAAATCCCCCGAATTTCATTCCTGCCTCACGTTCGACAATAAACCGCCGTTTGAGTACATTTCTCAATGGAGTTTCTCTCCGCAAAAGGAAGGAAAAATTTACAAAACCTACCACGAGGGGGACGTTTTCGCCGCCGACGCGTCGCACGAAAACTACGCGCCGGACGAACATCGCCGCCTGTGCGCACTGGTCGGCAAGGATGTTTTCTTTGTGGCCGACGACGTGAAGAACGTGCGCGGCACGGATGTCCGCCTGTATTTTCATGTCGACGACCCGACCCTGACCGTGAGGGGTAGGGAAGCCTCGTCGGACAGAATCCGCATTCTGCTCCCCGAAGGGGTGACAGCCGAAGCCGTCGATTCGTATAAGTCGCCGTATACCGACCTCAAACAGCCGACGCGCCGCCTGATTCTGACGGATACGTCTCACGGAGAACGTTCTCTTTATCTGACGGTGTTCACCAAGCGCGCTGACGTAACGGACGCCGCTGTGTCCCGCGGGGCGGACGGCATCGAAATCTCCTTCGCCGAGAACGGAAAAGCGCGGAAGTTTGTCTGGCGCTTTGCCGAATCTTTGCAGGAAAGCTGACGCGCGGAGACTCTCCGCGGGAAAATCCGGAAAA
>CAKRWK010000270.1 GCA_934417455.1 uncultured Eubacteriales bacterium | reverse complement strand
GTCATCATCACACCGCTTTTTCCTTCCGTCGCGGCGGATACGGCGGCACGGCCGATGGCGACCGACTCGCGGATGTCCGTCAAAGAGGAAAGATGCGCAGCGCAGCGCTGCGGAAGGTTGAGCTCCACGGAACGCACTTTGCAGCCGATGTGATAGCGAACAAGCTCCTCCAGAGCCTTTCCCGCCCCCGCCAGCTGAACATGTCCGAAAGCGTCCGTATGAGAACGGTTTCCGGCACTGACGTAGGTTCCGTCGGCATATCGGATGCCCTCCGAAACAGCAATCATAACGTCCGGCCGGCGCTCAAGCGCGGCGCGCACATCGGAAAGGAAACGTTCATCCGAAAACGGATGTTCCGGCAGATAAATCAAATCGGGGGCGCGCCCGTCGGACACACCGGAAAGTGCCGCCGCCGTGGTCAGCCATCCGGCATCCCGTCCCATAATCTCCACGATTGTCACGGCACGAACCGTATACACAGCAATGTCCCGCAACATTTCTTTGACGGAGGACGCTATATATTTCGCGGCAGAACCAAAACCGGGTGTATGGTCGGTGGCCGTCAGGTCATTATCAATGGTTTTCGGAACACCGACGACGCGCAAATCATATCCGTGTTTTTTTGCGTAATCGGAGAGTTTCAGAACCGTGTCCATCGAGTCATTTCCACCGATGTAAAAAAACGCACGAATGTTGTATTTCCGGAGAACTCCGAGAATTTTTTCGTACATATTCGGATTCTTTCCCTCGGCCGGCAAGCGCAGGCGGCAGGAACCGAGTGCGGCGGCCGGCGTCATCTCGAGAAGGGAGAGGTTGTCCTCCGTCATATCGGAAAGGTCGACCAGCCGTTCCTCAAGGAATCCTTCCATGCCGTTTTTCATACCGTATATTTTGCCGAACAGGCCGCAGGCCACGGCGTCCTTCATACCGCGGATAACGCCGGAAAGCGTCGCGTTGATGGCGGATGTCGGTCCGCCGGACTGCCCGACGACCGCATTTGCTGAAATTTCGGTCATTTTCACTACCTCACTTTTATGCATACCTGTTTATTCTACCACGAAAAGCGGAAAAATGCAATGCTTTCCGTCACATTTCTTCTTTTTCCGACAAAAGTTTTCCGACATCCAGACAGTTGACCATGGCTTTGACATAGGCTTTACGGTCAAACCTGTAATCGTAAAAATAAGCATGCTCGCAGAGGTCAAGTGCCAGCACGGGACGGCCGCAGGCGAGCATATCGCTGTCCGTTCCCGTCATAAGACCTCCGTCCCGTCCCGTACCGACGAAAAGAAACGGTGCCTCCGTTTGCATGGCGTCCTCATATATCCGGTAGAAAAACGACGTGACGGAACCGAAACGGCGGCAGAATGCATCCGACACCGTCGCATAGGCGGCAAAGGAAGAGAAATAACGCATGTGCGCCTCGGTTTCCACGGCAAGCATGCGCACGTCGGGCGGCATCCGACGGCCGCGTTTTTCCGTCAGAACCTCGACGGGAGACTTGTTTTCAAGATACGGAATGCTCTTTTGCAGAATACTCCATTTTTTCAGCAAATCGGAAGCATACGCTCTGTGCCACGTATACGCTTCTTCAGAAACAAAAGATAACCGTCCGCCTTCCATGATTCCCTCCGCATGAAAAAATCCTCATACGCCATTCTATGCGATACGAGGATTTTTCGTGCGGAACATCAGAGCAAATCTTTTTCCCTGTATGTATAGGCATGTCCGCAGAAACGGCAGACAACCGTCAACTCGCGCGGTTTGCCCTCCGATGTCTGTTCGTCAAGCAATTCGCGGATTTTTTCTCTGCCGACGGACAACAGTTTCTTTTTCATGCGCGCCTCGGAGCAGTCGCAACGGTATTCCGTTTCCAGCGTATCGAACACAACATACGGAATGTCTTTCATGGCAATATCGGCAATCTCCCGCAGGGATTTTCCCTCTGAAAGGAGTGCCGAAATATTGGAAAGCGCCGCAGCGTTTTTCTCGATTTTTCCGACCGTCCTTTCGTCGGGAAACGGCAGCAACTGTATGAGAATACCGCCGGCCGCAAGGCAGGTTCCTTCCCTTCCGACA
>CAKRWK010000269.1 GCA_934417455.1 uncultured Eubacteriales bacterium | reverse complement strand
GTCCGAGTCGGAATGCAACCGGCGTCGTGCGGCCTTCTTTCCTCTGTCGGTGAATTCGGGTGGGATGGCGCAAAACAATGTTATGTGCTGGCAGACCCGGTAAAGCATATAGCCGTGTTTCATGCAGAACAGATGGGGCATTTTCATGCCGTCGTCCTGCCGAGACTGTGCAACCTGATGTACGGTGCGCTTGATGTATAGGAGAAATATATGAAACATATTCGCATGGAGACTTTTCTCCCCGCAACCGACATCATCGCGAGATGGAAAGACGACAGCCGCGTCAACGAAGGCGTCCGGTTTGACGAAAAACAGGGAAAACCGCACCTGATTATCAAGGAAGGCACGGGCTGTCGTGTGCGTGCGCGATGCGTGATGCTGGGAGGCCCGTCCCGGGATAACGGGTATCTGCAGGGAACGGCGTTTTACGGCTCCGTCCGCGAAAGAGACGGAAAAACCGTTGTGCGCGGATGGATTCTGACGGAACCAGTGTTTCATGTTCTCTGGTTTTGCCTGATTGCGTTTTTCGTTTACACATGCTTTGCGCGCGGCGGTTTTTCCGTCGTTCCCGTATGCCTCGTCATTTTTGTTTACGCCGTGTTTCTGAAGGAATACCGCAAACAGGATATTCTGCGGCGGTATATGTTCCGTGCCGTCCGACAACTGGAACGGGAGAGAAAATAAAACATGCGGATACCGTTTATCGGTATCCGCATGTTTTATTTTCGTTTCTTTTTGGCTCGCAGGAGCAAGAGGGTGAAAATAATACCGACGGTCGGTATGAGCGCTGCGAACAGCATGCCGATTTTCAGTCCCGCTTCGGTGACGTCACCGCCGATCCACGCGGCAAGTTCCGGGAGGGCACCGTTTTCCACTGCTGTGGATACCCAGCCGACGATGTTCGGTCCGAGTGTACAGCCGATGTCACCGCAGAAGGCAAAAAGGGCAAACATCAGCGTGCCGACGCCGGGCAGAAGTTTTGCGCCGAGAGAATAAAGCCCCGGCCAAAGCAGTGCCACTGAAAGGCCGCACAGGGCGCAACCGATGAGAGAAAGCATCGGCACCGGCGACAGAGCCGTCAGCAGATAAGAAAAAACGCCGAGACAGAAAGACGCGAGCATCCAACGCTCAAATTTCATCCGTTTTCCGAAAATGCCGAACAACAGTCGTGCAGTCCCCATAAAGACGGCAAACAGGCATGGCCCGAGCAGGTCGCCGACCGCTTTCGGTACATGCAGACCTTCCTCGGCAAACAGAGAAGCCCATTGTGCCATGGCAAGTTCTCCGGCACCGGAACAAATCATCAGGACACAAAGTATCAGAAATATCCGTTGGCCGAACAGGGAACGGAAGGTGGTCGAATCGCCTTCGGTCGGGAGCACACGGACGGGAACGGACGTGAAAAGAGCAAAGGTGAATATCGGGACGGCTGTCCAGAGAAGCGGAAGAATGTACCAGTGTTCCTCACCGAGCAGCAGGAAAAACGCGGTGGAGAGAAGAATGACGCCGGCCTGCCCCCAACAGTAAAAGGAGTGCAGAATGTTCATGGCCGCGCTTTTTTCGTCTCCGGGCAGCGCTTCCACCGTCGGGCTGACAACGACTTCAATCAAACCGCCGCCGACGGCGCAAAGGAAGGTGGCAATGGCCAGGGCAAGAAATTTATCAGGAAGTATCCGGGGCAGAAGAGCAAATCCGGCAAGGCCGAACGCTGTTGTCGCCGTCGCGAGCAGTATGCTGGCACGATAGCCTATCCGGTCGATAAAAAAAGTACTGCAGAGGTCTATGCAAATCTGAAGAGCACAATTGCAGGTGATGAGAAGGCTGATTTGCCAGAGTCCGATACCGAGTTGTTTCTGAAATATAACGTACAGGAGCGGGGGGAGATTGTTGACAATCGCCTGAACAATGTAAGAGAGATAGCAGGCAAACAATGTATGCCGATAAGTGAGTTTCATCTTTGATTAACCATGGCTTTCGTTTTCCGAAAGCACCCTTTTTGAAGATTGCGCCGCGTGTTCTTTTCCGGACGGCACAAGTACGACCATTATATCACATTTTGCGGGAAAAGTCAATGGCCGCCTG
>CAKRWK010000268.1 GCA_934417455.1 uncultured Eubacteriales bacterium | reverse complement strand
ACAGACCATCTTCGCGCTCTTTCGGAACTGTTGCGCGCGGCGGGCGTTGTCGTCAGGGAAGGGGAGATGTCCGTTTTCGCGACCGCGCCGAGGCGACTGTCCGCCATGGCAGTGACGGCGGCGCCGTATCCCGCATTTCCCACCGACCTGCAACCGCTGATGGCACCTTTGCTTGCTGTGTGTCGCGGCGGTACTTTGGCGGACACCGTCTTCCCGGAACGGTTCGGATACCTGGAAGCCCTTTCGTCTTTCGGTGTGGTTTCCGAAAGGAGACACGGTTCTGCCTCTGTTTTTCCGTCCGTTTTGAGACCTGCTTGTGCAACAGTCCCGGATTTGCGCGGCGGTGCATCTCTTCTTCTTTGTGCCTTGGCAGCGGAGGGAGAAAGTCGTATATCGGAAAGTTCCGTACTGTATCGCGGGTATGAAAAACCTGTCGAAAAATTCCGTGCGCTCGGTGCGGATATTTGTGAAATCTGAAAATCATAAAATAAAAGGATGTTGAAACATGAAAAGAATTCTTACCGTGCAGGACATCTCCTGCGTCGGCAAATGCTCGCTTACCGTGGCGTTGCCGATTATTTCCGCCGCCGGCGTGGAGGCCGCCGTTCTTCCCACGGCCGTACTGTCCACGCATACAGCGTTTCCGGAGTACACTTTCCGCGATCTGACAGACGAAATGCAACCGATTGCCGATGTGTTTGAACGGCTCGGACTGAATTTCGATGCTTTGTACACCGGATATCTCGGTTCTCCTGCGCAGATTGATTTTATAGAGAAACTTATCGACCGTGCCGATAAACGTATGTTTGTGGAAATCGACCCCGTCATGGCCGATAACGGTTTGCTCTACCCGGGCTTTACACAGGAAGTTGCCGACCGCATGGCCAAACTCTGTTCCAAAGCCGCCCTCATGAGTCCGAATCTGACCGAAGCGTCTTTCATGCTTCACATTCCGTACCGAGAAAATTACGACGAAGCCTATATCCGCGACGTACTTGTCCGGCTGACGGACATGGGAGCAGGCTGTGCCGCCATTACGGGCGTGACCCTCGGAAAAGAAAGAATCGGCGTTTATGCATATCACGCCGATACCAAAGAATTTTTCTTCTATGACAACGAGAAATTGCCTGTGTCCTACCACGGTACCGGCGACATATTCGCCTCCGCGACGCTCGGTGCCGTCATGCGCGGAAAATCGGTCGACGATGCATTGCATATTGCCGTCGATTACACGCTCGCATGTATGAAAAAGACGCTTATCGACGAAAACCGCCGCTTCTACGGTGTCAATTTTGAAGAGGCATTGCCGTCTTACATTCGATCCGTCAATGAATAAAAAATCCGGTCAGGGGAATTTTCCTTTGACCGGATTTTTTTGTCTTTCGTATGCTGTTAGAGGAAACTAAACAACGCAACTATTTTTAATGGATTGACGACTACCATGACTGTCAATAAACAGTATTTCCAAGGGAATCCGTATCCGACGAGCCGATGCTTTCGCTGTTTTTGAGTTCGGATTCCGGCAGTTTCTGTCCGCAAGCGGAAAGGGAAAAACATAGCAGGCAGAATAAAATCAAGCCGGACATCACTTTTTTCATTGTTTGGCATGCCATAGAAAAATCCTCTTCCGGATAAAATAAACAAAAAGTGCGCCTTACGAAGAGACGCACCGAAAAACGCACCTTTTCATGTTGCGACACATTTTCCTAACATTAAGGCAAGAGGGTGCATTTTTACCTACAATACGCCTTAATATCAGGATTATTTAAATGTGTCGCAAGCTCATTCTCCCGCGGATGCGTATACTTGTAGAGTCGACGCGCATATTTTTCAAAAACTTTCTTTTTTTCGCAAAAACCTCTTGACAAGTCTGTCTCTTTTCTGTATAATATATCGGGAACGGGGCATTAGCGCAGTTGGGAGCGCGCAACACTGGCAGTGTTGAGGTCAGGGGTTCGAATCCCCTATGCTCCACCAGAGCCGAGAGCCCCGTTGCGGGCTCTTTTTTGACGATAATGGGAAGGGGATTCGAACGGGTCGGAGGTGAATTTCTGCCAGTGGCAGAAAGAGCCGACTCTGACCGAGCCCGCAAGCGAGAACAAATCCCATG
>CAKRWK010000267.1 GCA_934417455.1 uncultured Eubacteriales bacterium | reverse complement strand
GGGGCAAACACCCTGCCACGAGGGACACATACGCGCGTCTCCATCCATCACTCCAAACGCCTCTGTACATGAGGCAGGCGGATTTCGAGGAAGTCGGGGCAAACACCCTGCCACGAGGGACACATACGCGCGCCGTCAAAGTGACACACCCAAAAAGCCACTTTCCCCGCACATGAGGCAGACGGATTTCGAGGAAGTCGGGGCAAACACCCTGCCACGAGGGACACATACGCGCGTCTCCATCCATCACTCCAAACGCCTCTGTACATGAGGCAGACGGATTTCGAGGAAGTCGGGACGAATACCTTGCCGCCGGGCGTACATGCGTACGTCAAGGCAAGGTTTCGTCACGAATTACCGGAAGGCGTCGCCGATATGTGGTATTTGAAGGTCCGGAAATCCCCTTCCCCGAAATTCGGCACAAGCCCGACATTCATGAGCGTGCGTCCCGAGAGGACGCGGCCGCCGAATTCGCGCACGGTGTAGCGGGTATCGGGGTCGAGTCCCTGCAGGCGGAAGCGTTTGGCTTCGGGCGTGGGAATTTCAAGGCGGCGGTAGGCCGTAAAGACGGCGTGCGTCTTGTCTTTCGAGACAAGAAGGAAGCCGTTATAATTGGAGGCGAAGGGGTCGTCGAGACGGTAGAGGTCGCCGTACAGGACAAGGTCGGCCATGCCCCCGCGGTATTCCTCTACCTGCGCTCTGACGGCAGCGAGTTCCTCTGCCGACAGTTTCGTGGCGTCCAGTTCATACCCCGTCGGGCCGAGGTGCGCAATATCCGCGCGGGTGGCGAAAGGCGTGGTGCGGTGCGCCTGGTGGTTCGGACAGGCCGAAACGTGGGCACTCATGGCCGCGGGAGGATAGACAAACGACGTTCCGTACTGAATGGTGACGCGCTCGTTGGCGTCGGTGTCGTCGCTCGTCCAGATTTGCGAAAAATAGTAACGCATGGCTGGGTCGAAACGCATGCCGCCGCCCGAACAGCCTTCAAAGAAAACGTCGGGATGGCCGTTCACAATGCGCTCGCAGATGTCGTAAAGACCGAGGGCGTAGCGGTGGGCAAACTCGCTCTGGCGGTCGGCGGGCAGGTCTTTGGAATAGGCTTGGGTAACGTTGCGGTTGCAGTCCCACTTGACGTATTCGATACGGTTTTCGTCGAGGATTTTTCCGACGGCACCGACGATATAATCGCGCACGTCGGCGCGTGTGATGTCGAGCACCAACTGATGGCGCGACAGGGCATGTGCCCGGCCGGGCACGGCAATGGCGTAATCGGGATGGGCGCGGTAGAGGTCGGAATCCTCCGACACCATTTCCGGCTCAAACCAAAGGCCGAATTTCATGCCCTTTTTGTGCACATAGTCAATTAGGACCGACAGGCCGCCTTTGAGTTTCTTTTCGTTGACAACCCAGTCGCCGAGTCCCGTGCGGTCGTCCTCGCGCTTGCCGAACCAGCCGTCATCAAGGACGAAGGTGTCGATGCCCGTATCCGCGACGGCGTCCACCAGAGCCATGAGTTTTTCGTTGGTGAAATGAAAATAGGTGGCTTCCCAGTTGTTGATAAGCAGGGGGCGCGGCACTTTGGCGAAGCGGGGATTCATCAGGTGGTCGCGGTACGCATCGTGATAAGCGCGGGACATGGCGCCGAAGCCCTCGGCTGAATAGGCAATGACGACCTCGGGAGTGGCGAGACTTTCGCCCGCGTCCAGTTTCCACGAAAAATCAAAGTCGTTGATACCGCCCGTCACCTGAATTTCGCCGCTGGTGGTGACTTCCGCTTTCAGAACATAAGAGGAAGAATAAACGAGGGAGAAACCCCACACGTCGCCCGTCGTTTCCGTTGCGTCCGGGGTGGAAAGCATGATGAAGGGATTCAGAACATGGGAGGACGAGGTGCGTTTGGAGTCCACGGAGGACACGCCGTGTCGCAGGGGCATGCGCTCGGGTGTGCGTTCTCTCGCCCACGCGCCGTAAAAGGACGTCATGTCGTATGCGCCTGTCGGCAGTCCCATGGAGAAGGAATAGGCGCGGTGCAGACGGACGACATCCGCCGTCCCGTTTTTATAGACGGCGTGGCGCGCGATGACGTTCGCGTCGGGATAGACGGTATAGTAA
>CAKRWK010000266.1 GCA_934417455.1 uncultured Eubacteriales bacterium | reverse complement strand
CCGAAGGAGAAGAGCGTGTGTTTGGAGGTGATGGTGTAGCGCGTTAAGCACAAGGTGTACGCGAGCGTGCAGCAGGTGCGCGAGGACTTCGAGCTGATGTGTCACAACGCATTCCTGTACAACGCGATGGGCGACGAGGTGTGGAAGTGGACAGTGACGTTCTACGAGAAGGGCGAATCGTACTTGAACAGCGAGTGGAAGGAGACGCACGAGAGCGAGTATGTGGAGAAGATCGGCGAGGTGAAGGCGATGAAGACGAAACTGAGCGTGCGACCCGAGGCGAGCACGAACGCGAAGCAGGCGAGCATGGAGGCGTCGAAGATGGTGCGTTACATCGAGAAGTGCAAGATGAATGGGAGCAAGTTGGAGGCGTGTTCGCCGCTGCCCGTGCCGTACTCCGTGATCGAGTTCCCGACCGTGACAGAGCGAATTCTGCCGCGATACAGCAGCACGATAAGCTACGACGTGTGTCTGAGCTGTGGGTCGTCTGGCGACCGCGACCGCATGCTGTTCTGTGGCGACTGTGGTGAGTGTTACCACATCTACTGTGTGAACCTGAGTGGGACGATAACGCCAGAGATGCGTTGTGGTTGGCGGTGCTCGAACTGCAAGGTGTGCGAGGTGTGTGGGTTGTCACTGGCGTCGCAGCTAGGGAACGTGGACGTGATCTGTTCGTGTAACCGGTGCGACCGATCGTTCCACAAGGCGTGTTTGCACTACACAGACGAGGAGAATCTGAACCTGTTCGTGTGTGGGTACTGTTTCGAGTGCAAGAAGTGCGGCGCGAAGGGGAGTCCGACGACGTGGAGTTACCACAAGGACTACTGTCGCGAGTGTTTCAACATGGTGGAGCGTTTCCGTCAGTGCGCGATTTGCAACAAGCCGTGGAGTGGAAGCGACGTGGACATGGCGTTCTGCGAGAGTTGCGAGCAGTGGATCCACCGTCGATGCATCGCGAACGACATGCTGGAGTGGCAGAAGTGCGACCTGACGCGAAGTCCGTACCACTGTAAGCGATGTCGTCAGCAGGAGGTGGCGAGTGCTGGCGCGGCGATGGCGTCGCTGTCGAAGGGTTACGAGAGTCGCGTGTCGACGATGCAGCGTAGTGTGGTGAGCGAGATTCAGGAGCAGCGTCAGCAGTTCCGTCTGAAGGAGTTGTTACAGCAGGACACACGAAGTCGTTCGCAGCGCGTGTCGGGGTTGGAGAGTTCGTGGCGTGAGTTGGTGCGCACGATAATTCGCGTAGGGATGTTGAGTGGGAGTGAGGAACAGGCGAACAGCATTCTGTTGGGCACGCTATCGGCGAAGAGCGAAGAGCGATCGATGAACGAGAACGGCGAGAGTCGTCGTGGTCGTTTGCGTGGGAACAAGGTGGCTGAGGACATAACAGAGCGAAGTCGGACGTTCGTGTCGTCGCGCGTGGAGTCGCACGCGCTGTTGGGCGAGTCGATTCGATCGTTGGTGGTGAGCGAGTTGGAGGGAAAGGATGGATTGGAGTTGGACAGCGTGTCGAAGCTGTCCGACGCAGTGTTGGAGAAGGTGCGCGATCTGTACAGTTCGTTCCTGTTGTTGACAGAGGACGCGTGTAACGCGGCGGGGTACCTGTACACGATGCAGGGCGTGATGCCGTCGCTGTTCGACCCCGTGGCGCCGTTCACGTCGACAGAGTGGATGTTGATAAGTGGGAACGTGGCGCTTCCCTCCTTCCCGCTCACGCCGCCCGCTGAGGAGTGTGCGTCTCTCAAACCAGACGACTCTCTCAAACCAGACGACTCTCTCAAACCGAGTGAAGGAAACAACTCTCTCAAACCGAGTGAAGGAAACAACTCTCTCAAACCAAGCGAGGAAAACAACACAAGAGAAACACAACAGGCACGTGAAGTGGTGGGACTGTTCGGTCTGGCGGGACACCGTCTGGAGGACCCGCGAAGCTGCGATCTGTGTGGACTGGTGGGCGACCACCCCGTGGCAGGTCGTCTACTGTGCATCCCGACAGGCGAGTGGGTGCACCTGAACTGCGTGTACTACAGCAGCACGATCGCAGTGGACGAGAAGACGGGTGCGATCCAGAAGTACACGCTGTTAAAGAACCACTGTCGCAACACGCCGTGCTA
>CAKRWK010000265.1 GCA_934417455.1 uncultured Eubacteriales bacterium | reverse complement strand
GCTTGTCCCTGGTGCCACCGACCCGAAAAATGCGGCCGGCGCCCTGATGTGGGCGGTGGACGAAATGGAAAAACGATACGAAATGATTGAGAAGGCACATGTCAAGAAAATTGACGACTACAATGCCAAATGCAGGGAAAATCCCGCAATCGGCAAGCCCCTGCCGAAAATCATTATTGTTATCGACGAGTTGGCCGACCTGATGCTGCAGGTCAAAAACCCCGTGGAAATGCTGATACAGCGTATCGCGCAAAAAGCACGTGCCGCCGGAATTCACCTCATCATCGGTACCCAGCGTCCGCAGGTCAGCGTTCTGACCGGCCTTATCAAGGCCAATATTCCCTCCCGTATCGCCTGCAAGGTGCAATCCAACATCGACTCGCGCACCATCCTTGAAGTAAGCGGCGCCGAAAAACTGTTAAATAACGGTGATATGCTCTACTTCCCTGCCGGTGCGGAAGCACCTCTGCGTGTGCAGGGGGCCTTTGTGTCCGACGGAGAGATGGACGCCGTGATGGACTATCTGCGCACACAGGCCAAGGGCGAAATCTATGACCCGAACGTTCTGGCGGGTATGGAAGAAGCCACGAAGAAATGCTCGAAGGACGACAGCGACAGCGGCGACGGAGACAGCGAATATACCGAGGACGGAACATCCTATTTCGACGACCCGAAATTCCTCGAAGTCGTGGATGTTGCCCTCTCGGCGGGAAAAGTCTCCACGTCTCTGCTGCAACGCCGTTGCGGCATAGGCTACGGCAAAGCCGCAAGGTATATTGACGTCATGGAAGACCAGGGCATCGTGAGCGAGCCCAACGGAACCAAGCCGCGCGACGTCCTCATGACAAAACAGGAATGGAACGAACTTCGGGAAAGACGCAGTCTGACCTGACAAAGGGAGTAAGTCTATGATAATTCTGATTCTGAACGACGGGTTTGAAGAGGTCGAGGCGCTGACGCCGCTGGATATTCTCCGACGTGAGGGTTACGACATACGAAGCGTGGGACTTATCGGAAAGGTCGGTGTCGGCACGCACAAAATCCCCGTCATCTGCGATATGACGGCAGACGAAGTCAAAGCGGACGCAGTAACCGCCGTCATCCTGCCGGGCGGTATGCCGGGCACGACGGGACTGGACGGTTCCGCCTTTGTAACGGATATTCTCCGCACCGTCTATGAGAAAGGCGGCCGACTGGCCGCCATCTGCGCCGCGCCGTCGGTGCTCGGGCATCGCGGGTACCTGCAAGGCAAGGAGGCCGTCTGCTTCCCCGGTTTTGAAAAACATCTGACGGGAGCCGTTCTGTCAGAGCGCCCCGTCGTGACCGACGGGCGCATCACAACGGCAAAAGACGTATATCACGCTATGGATTTTTCCAAGGAACTGGCAAGAGTGCTGAAAGAAGACGAAAGGGCCGGTGCGGACAAATGACCGAAACGACGCAGAGAAAAACGCATATTGCGTACCGCTGTCCCGCCTGCGGGGAGCCTGTATACGGAATTGCCGGGCGCTTTGCCCTGCACGCCGAAATGCTCCGGCTGAAATGCCCCTGCGGCGCGTCGTCTCTCGATATTCATATGGAACCGGGCAGCAAAGTCCGTCTGTCGGTGCCCTGCATTTTCTGCAAGCAGAACCATACCTATACCGTCTCTCAAAGCATTTTCTTTGACCGCGACAGATTTCTGCTTTCCTGCCCCTACGCCGGTATGGACATTGCGTTTTTCGGCGATGAGGACAAAATCATGCCGGAAATTGACCGTACGGGGGCGGAACTCGAAGAACTTTTCAGGAATCTCGAGGCGGAAAAACTGTCCGACATTCAGCCGCAGGATATGGACGATGACGAAATTCTTCCCGACCCGGAAGTATACGACATAGTCAGATTTCTTGTGCGCGAACTGGAAGCCGACGGAAAAATCGACTGCCCCTGCCACAGCGGACACTACGAATTCCGTTTGACCGACGGCGGCGTGCAGGGCTATTGTCCCGAATGCGGCGCAACGCACGAATTTGCGGCGGACAGCGTCGCCGCGGCGAGGGACTATCTTGATACAGATGAGTTACAACTGCACTGACTTCAGAGAAGCCCGTAATACTTCAGAATGCCGCGATATATGC
>CAKRWK010000264.1 GCA_934417455.1 uncultured Eubacteriales bacterium | reverse complement strand
TCCCGCCAACTCTGGGGGGGACACCGCATTCCCGCCTTCTTTTGCGACGCCTGCGGCAAAATGACCGTCTCCAAAGAGGACGTCAAGGTCTGCCCCGCCTGCGGCGCGCCGACAAGACAGGAATCCGACGTGCTCGACACATGGTTTTCCTCCGCGCTCTGGCCGTTCTCCACGCTCGGCTGGCCGGACAAAACGCCCGACCTTGCCCGCTATTACCCGACAAGCACCCTTGTCACGGGCTATGACATCATTTTCTTCTGGGTGGCGCGCATGATTTTCTCCGGCCTTGAACACACGGGGCAGATTCCCTTCTCCACCGTGTTTATTCACGGCCTTGTCCGCGACGCGCAGGGACGGAAAATGTCCAAATCGCTCGGCAACGGCATCGACCCGCTGAAAGTCATTGACGAATACGGCGCGGACGCGTTGCGTTTTGCCCTGGCCACGGGCAACGCCCCCGGCAACGACATGCGTTTCTCGGACGAAAAAATCGAGTCCGCCCGCAATTTCGCAAACAAACTCTGGAACGCCTCCCGCTTCGTCCTCATGAACCTTGCGGACGACGACACGGCCGCATTGCCCGACCTCTCCGCCCTCGCCATCGAGGACAAATGGATTCTCGCGAAATTCAACCGCCTTGTCGCAAGCGTGACGGAAAATATCGACCGGTACGAACTCGGCGTTGCCCTCGCGGAAATCTATTCCTTCACATGGGATTCCTTCTGCGACTGGTATATCGAGATGGCCAAGAGCCGCATTTTCGAGAAGGACACCCCCGGCGCCAAAGTCGCCCGCTCGGTGCTGCTCTATGTCCTGACCGGCATTCTGAAACTTCTGCATCCCTACATGCCGTTTATCACCGAGGAAATCTATCAGGCCCTGCCGCACACCGACGAGTCGATTATGATTTCCGCCTATCCGACGGCGGACAGCCGCCTCGCCTTCCCCACCGAAGAGGAAGAGGTCGAGCGCATCATCGGCTGTATCACCGCCGTGCGCACACAACGCAACGAATATAACATTGCCCCGTCGAAAAAGGCCAAACTCTATGTCGTCACCAAGTACCGCGACACCTTCCTCGCGACGGAAAAGATTCTTGAAAAACTCGCTTTTGCCTCCGAGGTCATTCTCACCGACGCCTACACGGACGACAGCGCCATCGCCATCGCGACCGACGCCGGCAACCTCTATATTCCGATGAGCGACGTCATTGACTTTGAAAAAGAGCGCGCCCGTCTGTCGGCGGAACTCGAAAAGAACGCCGCCGAAACCGAGAGACTCGAAAAGAAACTCTCGAACGAAGGCTTCCTTGCCAAAGCGCCCGCCGCCGTTGTGGACGGCGAAAAAGCCAAACTTGAAAAGTGCAAAGAAACAAGAGAATCGCTTCTGCGCGCCATGGAAAAGTTAAAATAAGCAAATAATTGTTTTCAAAAGAGGTGTAAATATGGAATTTCACCTGCAAGACCCGTCGGCCGTGGACGAAGAACTCACGGCCGCGGGCAAAAAAGAATCCGACAAAGAAGAAAAGCCCCTGAAGGTCGTGTACCGCGGCGAATTTGAGGACACGGAAGAAATACAAAACCTTGTCATTCCCGAGGGAATCGAAGAGGTGGCGGAAAACGCGTTCCGCGACTTTTCGTCGGTTCGGACCGTGCGCTTTCCCGCGTCGCTGCGCACCATCGGTCCGTCGGCATTTTCCGGGTGCAAAATTCTGAGGTCGGTGGAAATCCCTGTCGGCGTGACGGAAATTCTCGACGAAGCCTTTTTCGCCTGCCCGTCGCTCACGTCGGTCAACCTGCCCGACAGCGTCGGCCGCATCGGCGAGGGGTGCTTTGAAGGATGCGCCTCTCTCTCGAGTATCCGCCTGTCGGAAGCCGTCGAAATGATAGGCTCGAACGCCTTTGCCTACTGCTTCAACCTGCGCGACGTGACGGTGCCCGACTCCTGCCGGCTGATTGAGTTCGGTGCATTCGCTTCCTGCTTTTCGCTGGAAGCCGTGAAACTCCCGGACAACCTCGGCATGCTCGATGAATCGCTTTTTGAAGGCTGCCGCTCTCTTACGACGGTCGACCTGCCCCCCAAACTGTTCCGCATCGGACGGCGCGCCTTCAAAGGCTGCACGTCGCTGCGGTTTCTCATTCTGCCCGTCT
>CAKRWK010000263.1 GCA_934417455.1 uncultured Eubacteriales bacterium | reverse complement strand
GTAAAACACCGCCTTGATGACATCAAACCGCAGCAGGCAGAGAACGGCGCGGGAACCCCCGCACCCGGGGCAGTAGATGCCGAGCGTTCGGCGGAAAACGCAGTCGAACAGCAAAGAACCGTGCACCTCGGCTACCGTATAAGCGACGGCAAACAGCACGGAAAGAAGAAGGAGCCCGCCGTCAACGGCGAGGAGAAGAAACAGTTTTCCTTTGTCGGTTTTCGGTGAACGCAAAGCGGCTCTCCTTTCATGGGTAATCAAAAAAGTATATCACACAGGGAGGAATTTTTTATGGATGACAAGTACTATGAAGACAAGACATCCGGAGAAGAAAACAAGAACTCGTCCGACGGGCACGTATACGGCGCGGAATTCCGTGAATATGACGACCCGAAAGAGGAAAAGCAGGAAAACCGGTATGCGTATGCCGCCATTATGAATGACCCGGCGCATCCGAAAAGCATGGTGTATTCTATCATCGCGCTTGTCGCCGGTATTCTTTCCGCAGTACTTTGCTGCACGGCTTACGGCGGCCTGTTTTTCGGCGTTGTCGCCGTTGTGTTTGCCATTGTATCGAAAAAGCACCTCGGCTATTTCGACACCATGACCATCGTCGGCCTGATTCTCGGTATTTTCGGTTTCCTTTTCAGCCTTGTCGCGCTGATTATCAGTCTTGCCCTCTTCAATAACGAGAGTTTCTGGGAAGAAATCCTGAAAGCATTGGAAGAAGCGGAAAAAGAAAATCCGAACGGTTCCGGCAGCGGTTCGCTGTCGTTCTGACCGCCCGCAAAAATCCCGGCATGAAATATGCCGGGATTTTTTATTTTCCCGGTTTCAGAAACGGTTCGAGTTCAAGAAGGGCCGTCCGTAGCTCTTCTCTGAGTTCTCCCGCGCTGACGCGCAGGGCGCCGTTGCCGAGAACAATCATCTGCTCGGCGGCGTCCGATGTGGCCACACGGACAAAATGATCTTTTGCGATTTCATAGGACGTGCGTTCGATATAGGCGTCTGCGGTCTGCCGCTCCTTTGTGTAAACCACCGTCACGGGACCGTACTGCTCCATGCTTCCTTTGCCGTCTTTTACCCGGTATGCGTCAAAAACGAGAATGATGCGGCATTTGCGAAGTCCCGCGTAGTTTGACAGAACGTGAAGCAATCGCTCCCTTGCGTGTTCGAGCGACTGTCTGGCAAGCACGGCCGTATCTTCCCATGCAAAAATAATGTTATATCCGTCCACAAGCAGAAATTCGTCGCCCCGTTTTTTCGCGGGCGATTTTTCTTTTCGTGTTTCTGTAGGTGCCGTGTATTCTTTTCTTTCCGGCAAGGATTTCCGCTTGATTTTTCCGTAGGTGCTCTCGAAAATGCGTTCGAGTTCTTTATCCTCTTCGGCGGTGCCGCGGTACCCCGTCGGTGCCGCGCGTCGCACGGTCGGAATAGTTTCGGCGACTGTTTTTTCGGTTTCCGGACGGACGTGCATCTGTGCATCCGCTTCGTTCCACGGGACGGTGTATCCGCACCCGTTTTTGCAAAACACGGAGTCGGCAGGGTTTCTTTCATCCGCCGCCGGGTCATATCCTTCCCGCACGATGACCTCCTGTGCGTTGTGACATGGGAAAAAGCCGGCGTACCGGAGTGTCATCTCGCCTTCCCCTTTGGGATAGGCGCGTACCTCGGCCGGGTAATAGGAGAGAATAGAGGCGGGGCCGCGCCCCGTCAGGGTGGCACGTTTTCCGTCGTTGTCCGTGACATTCGTCGTAGCGGAGCATTCGCTCAGGTCCGTTACGGCACGGCCGAGGACGGCCGCCGGCAGCGTCAGCGTATAGTCGTAGAAAGGTTCGAGAAGAACGGAGGTAGCTTTCATCAATCCTTGTCTGACGGCACGGTAGGTGGCCTGTCGGAAGTCTCCGCCCTCCGTGTGTTTCAGGTGCGCCCGACCGGATGTCAGTGTGATTTGCATATCGGTGATGGGTGCCCCTGTCAGTACGCCGCGGTGTGCGCGTTCCTCAAGATGCGTCAGTATCAGGCGCTGCCACGAGGCGGCCAGTGTGTCTGTCGGGCAATCGGAGGCAAACACGAGCCCGCTGCCGGATGGAAGCGGTTCCATGTGCAAATGAACTTCCGCGTAATGGCGAAGCGGCTCAAAGTGTCCGGC
>CAKRWK010000262.1 GCA_934417455.1 uncultured Eubacteriales bacterium | reverse complement strand
TGTGAGGGAGGATCCGGATATTGCGAGCTCCGTTGATGCCAATTCCTATTCTGGACGTCCCAGTCCGGTTCTTCCCTCTTCTCTGTGTGATGCGTATTCTCCTCTTCTCCCTTGTTCCCTAGACTTACGGAGTATGTAGGAAACGAACTGTTGAATCGGAAGAGTCTTCACTATCATATCCTGTGCATAGCGTGATCCTGTGCCTTCACACCACTTCTTCAGTTTCTCCGCGTAAAACAGGAGAGTGAACGCGTGTTGTGGCTGCGTCACTTCGTATAGTGTAGTTTGTGTTGTCTTTATCAGCATTGGATTCTTTTCTTCAAAAGGGAGTCGAATGGTGGTGCGGAATGCTCCATCGTTCCATCATCACGACGTATGATAACAACGTATCCACTGAATTGAATTTTTAAATTGGAACGCATTTCCAGTTTCCAAATCGATCTTCTTGTCATTACGATGCTCTTCCTTACGAAAGAGAGTAACTCCTTACATTGTGTCTATTCAGCACTCTCTACTCACAGAGCGAGTCACGTGCAAATCCACGATCTCAACAGAACAATCCCACTTCCTGCTCTCTGGGTAGTGCATAAATGAACCAAACAGCTCCAATGCGAGACGCTCACCCAAAACACACTCACGTGTCTGGCAGAAATCGAAACGGAATTGAATGGGCGTTTTGAAGTCGATCGAAAATCGGGGCGATAAGTGTCATACCAGTTGAATGGATCTCTGTTCTTAATTAGTGGTGTTTATCAAGAAATGAAGGCCGCTGTTACTTTGCTTCTTGTTCTGATCACTGTGATGACGCAGTCGATCCCAAGCGATATCTCTCTCGGTTGTACCGGCTGCACGGAGCAGGAGTGAGTCTTTGTGTCATGACTGAGTTCTAGGAGAAACGCCTACTTCAGAAACAGAGACTTTGTGGAGAAGGCTTGGAAGAGAAACGATCAGAGTGTTATGTTCAGTATCTAATCTAAGATCGATCGCAGCGTGTTTAACTCCACGTGCATGATCGATGATTTGAGATACATTCATGAACCAAACACGAACAAGGATCCTGATGTTGCTAACGTCATGTCCTATGTGACGGACTATGAGGAGGTTGAGGCTGTCGGCACGAGCCTGGGACCGTTGGACCCTGCGACGCTTGGCAATTACCACTTTGTGGTCTACGGTATGATCGATCTGATGAACCTCATGTACACGAGAACGTACAAGGGACTGGACATGTACTCTCGTCCTGTAGGAGTGTTGGAGTTCATTAATCGTAGTTCCTGTTTGACGATGAGCGCCTGTACCAGGATATGCTCAGACTGGGACGCAATCCCAGCCAGGTGAAGGAGGTGATCAGCACGATTAAGGACGTCGGTGTGTGCTTGAAGGGAGCCCGGACTGAGGACTGCCAGAGAGTAGGACGCCTCGCACGACAATCACAACTAGTTCTCTTTCTTCAAGGAGACCCGTCTGGATGTCCACACCCACTGGGCGCTGAAGATATTGCTGGACACTGCCCCCGTGTACTCCGAGGTCGGTCTGGACTCCACGTACTACCAGCAGTACGGTCCCAACTCCCCCGAGCCTATGCACAGTTGCTTCAGCGAGCCCACGATGGCGGGTGTCGTGACCGGCTACGACCTGTCCACCAAGAACGTGAAGAAGGACTACTGGGAGATGTTCTGCCGCCGCCACTACAAGGAAGCGAACTACAACAGAGTGAAGCTCTTCGTGAACTGGGGCGGCAAGCTCTCCTGCGGCATCACCTCCGTCACCTACAGCATCGATCTGGAGCCTGCTAGCGACAGTGACCAGCCCGATTATTCCTACACGCTGCAATGGGACGTGCACAACGTGGCGAGACTGCAGCTGAGAGCGGACACTCCCGCGAGCAATGCTGTTCAGTTGGTCAATTTGCTGGACGGTGAGTATGGCAACAGCAAGCAGACTGTTCGTGTGCTGTACATCTTCGCGAACGTTATTGGTGATAACTGGAGTGGCAATGGCGTGAACTTTATGGACTCTGGCTATTCTGCCCTGGAAATGGTTCTTATCGTGGAAGCGGATAGCGAAGAGACTTGCGAGGCGAAGAGAAGGCTTCTCGTGGAAGGAATTGAGAATACTATCGTATTCTGTTAATGAGCATATTCCATGTTTTTTG
>CAKRWK010000261.1 GCA_934417455.1 uncultured Eubacteriales bacterium | reverse complement strand
ATGCGGAGGCGGCGATGCAGCATTTGATGGATAGCGAGGCGTCTGTTGAGAGTGTTGAGAGTGCTGAGAGTGCTGAGAGTGCTGAGAGTGCTGAGAGTGCTGAGAAGGAAGAGGTTCATGCTGAGAAGGACAGCACACCTATGGAAAAGGAAGTGCCCGTCGACGGAGAGAACCATGAGGAAGTGGAACTGTAATGTGGGATTGTTCTGTTTGTTCCTTCACTTCAATGTCTGCTATCAAGGGCAATTCTTCAATTCTTCGTGCTCATCAATAGGTAGATTTGCATATTTGGACAAGGAGAAGCACACACTTCTCTTTGGAACGGACTACAAGCCAACCGTTGCGAAGGGAGAAGTACTCATTCGCGTACTGACGTGTGGCATTTGTAGAACCGGTTCCATTATTCATTATTCGCTTACACGCAGACCTCCACGTAATCGACGCAGAGCTTCCAGAGTCCATTCCGCACGTCATTCCTGGTTTATGTATCCCTTTCTATTCACTTTCAGGACATCAAATCGTGGGAATTGTTCATGGAGTGGGTGAGGGCGTGACAACGGTCCGTATCGGAGAACAGATCGGCGTGCCGTGGCTAGGCGGGTGCTGCCATGAATGTGAGTATTGCAAAAATGGAAAAGAGAACTTGTGTGATCACGCCATGTCGTCCCTCTCCTCCTCGTTCATTCGTAGTTACACGGGGTATCAGAAGAACGGTGGTTTTGCGGACTACTGTGTTGCGAACGCGGCCTTCTGCTTCCCCATTCCTTCGCATTACTCTCCCATTCAGGCGGCTCCTCTTCTCTGCGCTGGATTGATTGGCTACCGCTCTTTGCGCAAGACCAACTCTCCAAAAACGCTGGGCCTGTACGGTTTCGGATCATCAGCGCACATCGTGATTCAGCTGGCTCGTCATCTTGGCATCAAGTGTTACGTATTCACGCGTGACGGGGACAAGAAGAAGCAAGACTTCGCGATGCAGCTCGGTGCTGAGTGGGCAGGAGGCAGCAGCGAAAAGCCGAACTGTCTGCTGGACGCGGCGATCATCTTTGCGAGCGAGGGCTCCCTCGTTGTGCGTGCCCTCGAGGTCATCAAAAAGGGGGGAGTGGTGGTGTGCGCAGGCATCTACATGACGCCAATCCCTTCGTTTGCGTACGGGTTGTTGTGGAACGAGAAGCGCGTGGAGTCGGTGGCGAACCTGACGGTGCAGGACGGGCGTGAGTTCTTTGATTTGGTGGCGAAGGAAAGGGGTGCGTGTGGTGTGTGACGTGTAGGACCCCATCGAGATGAAGGTGAATTGCTACAAGTTGGAGGAGGTGAATACGGCGATTGACGATCTGCGTCACGGGCGACTTACGGGTTCGGCGGTGATTGTGGTGGATGAGTCGTTGTTGTTGTGTGTTTGTTGTTTTCAGTTTAGTTATCTCTTCTCCACAACCCTCCCAACACAGCTCACATCCACAATCATCCACTTCTCCACTTCAAATCAACCTCACCCCCACCTTTACTGAAACTCAAACACTGAAACTCACACAACAAACAACCCCGCATCAATCAAAACGCTCACATCTTGCAGCACTTGCAGCACTTACAGCACTTGCACGGACACAAGCAACGAAGAGGGAAAGTCAGAATCGCCAGCACGCACAGCACGACGTGGAACAACACGTTCAGAATCAGCACGATGGTAATGTACATGATCAGATCAGCAACGGCGCTCACATACGGAGTCTTCTGCATCATCTCGTACTGCAACACCAGCTTGTCCACCACCCACGAGTAGGCAATCATGCCGTACTGCTTCGCGTACGCGATCAGCATCATCACCTTGGGCTGGTACGGAGCGTACACCTTCATGATCGTTGGGTACACCATTTTCTGCCCGTAGTTCACAACACTACGCGTGAAGCGCAACACGCAATCACACAAATCGGCACAAATCGTCCAGTACTTGACAACGAAACGCTGCACAGCCTGCGTGTACTCGTTTGTGTTCCAGAAGGCGACGAACTGGTTCCAGAGCGCCAGCAGATGCACCTTGGCAATGGCAATGCTAATCGTGAACAGGGAAGAGCACAAACTCACTATTCCGAAGCCTTCTTGTAGGCCACCTCGCAAGCAGGAAGGACGTAACGCTCAATCACGTCGACCACGCAATCAAGGAAGGACGCCTTGT
>CAKRWK010000260.1 GCA_934417455.1 uncultured Eubacteriales bacterium | reverse complement strand
ACCGATGTGTATCTTCCTAGTGCATTCGAGTACAAATATGACGTCACAATCAGAGGAAGTACTCACTTCATCCCTCCCTCACCCATAGACATCAGCGCGCTTCAAGATTGTCTTAACAGGCCACCTCCACAGCCAACAAATGACGATTGTTGCGCCGTCCTTTCTTCTGTTTCTCCGAACCACATCAACCCACGGAGCTCACTCAGGCATCATTTGTGGCTCCGCGAATGATTTGGAAGGAAACAAATAATGAGAATCGGCATTTCAAATCTTCAGAATCCAATCAGAATCGTCGAAACAACGTAAACTCAGGTGAATCACCTTAAGTAATGGAAATGCATCCCACAGCGATGCCTTTCAAACTACCAATCTCGACCATCATTTCAAGCGAATCCTTTCCACTGAATAATAGAATCAAGCCATCATCACAATTCCCAGTTCAAAACATCATTGCTGTAAATCAATCAAAGAAATGCATTGCATATCCACCACACAAATCAAGTAACGCGAGAATGAACCCATCCCCAATTCCCACTCAACCCACTATTCTGAAACCACACATCTCAAATCAGCCAGTGCGACCCTCCAAATCTCAACAACGCTCATTCTTTACCTACACCACCCTAACCCTTCTCAACCACCTCTATACACCCCATACCACGTATCCATACCACCCCAGCAACCAATCACGACTACAACCTTCTCATGACTGATTAACCACCACACACACTCCCAGCGAACAACAAGAACTCCTATCTCCAACAAACACCCCACTCCTCAACAACGACCCTCGAATTCGCATTATTCAACAGCAGCGTATCAATCTACCCATCACACCCCACATTCACTCCCACATCCCGATTCCGCTTCTCCATGTCCTTATTCCGCGCAAGCATGATACACCGCTGAGCCTCCAAGCACGCCGGCGCGTTCGCAAACTGCAACAGCACCTTGTACACAATTCTCCCCGGACGATTCTGCAGCGAGTACCCCACCAGCTTCTCGCAGTTCGGCAACACACGGTCCGTCTGGATCTACGCCTCACACCCGCCCTCCTCGCCCACCAGCAAACTCAGCGTCCTCCTCGTGTTGTCCTCCACGCAGATGTCTAGCAGCTCGTACAGCGAGAACACGCAACGCACCACCGCGTCCTTCATGCTCCCGCGCACCATCTCCAGCAGCGAGAGCTGCGACCGACCGACGGCGAGGTACACCGACTCCATCGCGCCCTCCTTGCTCACCAGACTGCACGACAAGTACCTGCCCGTCACTCCACAACACAACCCCCACCGATTCACGCGCGTGATCTCCACTCTCTCGTCCACGGCGATCGTCGGCGCGTTCACCGTCTTCTTGAACTCGATGTCGTCGCCGCAGCCATCCATCGCGATCCCCAGCGCGGCGGAGGCATCAGCCACGTAGCCTGCTGGCAGTGCGCTTCCCACAGAACTCGGACTCAGCGGCTGCGGCGAGAAGGAGGTGAGTGAGGGCGACGACATCAGCTCGACAGCCAACGGGACGGGCGAGCCGTGGCGACTGGACACGGCGACGAACTGCTTGCGCACGAGGAAGAAGACGAAGGAGCGCAACAGGGTGTAGATGAACAACTGCATGGAGAAGGCTTGCAGCGACTGCGTGGCGTTGGCGGAGTCGCTCTCCGTGAACTTGTACATCACGGGCACCGACGCCGACAGCGTGTTCCGCACGCGATCGAACGGCAGCAGTACCGAGCTCTACCCATCAACGACCACTGAACGCGCATACACTCTCTAGAATGCCCTTGTAGTCGAAGGCGGACATGAAGGCGCTGCCCGTGCCGGGGATGGACTCGACCTGGTGGTGCACGCTCAGGAACGCGTAGATGAGATCGTCGGAGGAGGGCAGCAGTGGCTTGAGTTGCTGGAGCGAGGCGGACACGATGGCTGCGCGCAGCTTCAGTCTACGCCTCACACGCCTCGAGAGAACTCACATCGTGGCGAACTCGTCCAGCACCTCGGCGGGCAGCACGTCGTCGTAGATGTGGTTGGCGAGGAGGTACTTCATCACATACACGGCGCACTGCGCGGTCACGGGACGGAGCGTCTCCTGTTTCAGCACCTCGCACAGCGCGTGAACGACGCTCCGCGCATACACCTTGTTGCACAAGAAGTATCCCTGCAGACCCTGTTGCTGCTGTGGGT
>CAKRWK010000259.1 GCA_934417455.1 uncultured Eubacteriales bacterium | reverse complement strand
ACGGCTTTGAGCTGCCCCGCCCCATCGATGCCTGTACCCAGGCGGAGCTGAAGGATTTTCTGCATAAGGTTGAAGAGTTCCGCATCGACACGATGCTCCGCGGGCCGTACGACAATGCAAATGCCGTTCTCAGCCTTCATGCCGGTGCAGGCGGCACGGAAGCGCAGGATTGGGTCAGCCTGCTCTACCGCATGTACACACGATGGGGCGAAACGCACGGCTTCAACGTCAAACTGGTCGACTGGCTCGACGGCGACGAAGCCGGCATCAAATCCGCCACCATCATGGTGGAAGGCGCCAACGCCTACGGCTACCTCAAGAGCGAAAACGGCGTGCACCGTCTTGTCCGTATTTCCCCGTTTGACGCCTCCGGCCGTCGGCATACCTCGTTTGCCTCGGTCGAAGTCATGCCCGAATTCAACGACGACGATTCCATCGTCATCCGCGATGAAGACATCGAAGTCACGGCGCACCGTTCGAGCGGCGCCGGCGGTCAGCACATCAACAAAACCGACTCGGCCATCCGTATCGTGCATAAACCGACGGGTATTGTCGTCGGCTGTCAGACCGAACGTTCGCAGTTGCAGAACAAGGAAACGGCCATGAAAATGCTGAAAGCCAAACTCATGGAAATCAAAATCCGCGAGAAACTTGAACGTATTGAGGACATTCAGGGCAACAAAGCCAATATCGAATGGGGCAGTCAGATCCGCAGTTACGTCTTCATGCCCTATACACTCGCCAAAGACGCGCGCACCGGCTACGAGGACGGCAATATTGACGCCGTTATGGACGGCGAGATCGACGGCTTCATCAACGCCTACCTGAAGTTTATCTCCAAGAAACCGGAAGACAACGCATAAAAATATGTTCTAAGGGGGCGGGAAAGTCATGAGCGAATATAACTATACTCTTGTGTATGCCCGCACCGCAGACGAATATATGGCAGCGCTCCGTGACGGATACCTTTTTATACGGGCAGACAAAGAGGTAAAGCGGCAGGTTCTCGCGCTCCTCCGGGTGCGCCTGTCCGAAACGGGCGCATACCGGAATATCATCAGACATAAATCCGCCGTACTGCTTCTTGATTTCGACGGCAAGTGCGACTCTTACACCGCCGAAGCGGTGCGCCTGTTACAGGAATCGGCCAATGAGGGCTTTCCCCCATCGGAAAACATCCTCGGGTATTGTTACGGCAACGGCCTCGGCGTGGAAAAGAACGTCAAAACGGCGTTCGCACTGTACGAAAAAGCTGCGGGATGCGGCCTGCCCGCCGCGGAATACAACCTCGGGTGCTGTTACGGAAACGGCGAAGGAACGAAAAAGGACACGGAAAAAGCCTTTTCGCTCTACAAAAAAGCGGCGGATAAGAGGTATTTACACGCCGAAATTGCCTTGGCGCGTTGTTACGAATACGGCATCGGCACCAAACCGGACGAGGCCACGGCGTTTGCCTTCTATGAAAAGGCCGCCGCACAGGGCGACGAAAAAGCCGAATATTGCCTTGCCGAATGTTATCATGACGGCACCGGCACCGCACCCGATGACGAAAAGGCGATTCTGTTCTACACAAAATCCGCCGAAAAAGGATATGCCGCCGCGCAGTATGCCCTCGGAAACCGTTATTATTTCGGCAAGGGCACCGACCGGTGCGGCAGGAAAACCGCCCCGGCCAAAGAAACGGAGGAAAACGGTCGTCCCGCGGGAGAACCTCGTCCCTTGGGAAACTGTTATTACTACGGAAACGGTGCCGAAAGAGATTTCAAAAAAGCCGTCGAATGGTACGCAAAAGCGGCCGAAAATGACAACAGTTATGCGCAATTCCGGCTCGGAAACTGCTATTTCTTCGGAAAAGGCGTCAAAAAAGACACCGAAAAAGCCGTGCACTGGTACACGGTTTCCGCAGATAACGGTGACCCGGACGCACAGTATAACCTCGGTAATTGCTACCGTCTCGGCACAGGCGTCAAAAAAGACGCCGCCGAGGCGGTGCGCCGGTATGCACATGCGGCCGACGCCGGCGACGCTGCCGCGCAGTACAACCTCGGCCTCTGCTATTTCCGTGGCGAAGGCATCGCCGTGAGCCTGCGGGGCGCGGACATTTTCTGGAACGCGTCCGCCGAAAGCGGAAATCCGCACGCCAGAGCCGCCCTGAAATGGCTGAAAGAAAACAATCCCGAAAAATAA
>CAKRWK010000258.1 GCA_934417455.1 uncultured Eubacteriales bacterium | reverse complement strand
GCGAACGAGGGACGGGGCAGGCGTTGATCGGAGGCGGGCAGGAGCCATACGCCGCAAGGCGAAAGGCCGGTGGCAATATCGCACTTTTCACGGACAAGCAGCCGCTCGTCTCCGAAATTACCGATATGTGCCCGACCGACACAGGTCAGAATCGCAATATCCGGCGCGGCGGTTTTGGCGAGCGGCGCCATTTCTCCCGGGTGGCTGATGCCGATTTCGAGAATCATGCGTTCCGTGTTTGCCGGGGCGCCGAAAACGGAAAGCGGCAGACCGATGTCACTGTTCAGATTTCCCGGTGTCGCATATGTTCTGAACCGGTCGCACAGGAGAAACCGGAGCATTTCTTTCGTTGTCGTCTTACCCACGCTGCCGGTGACGGCTGTCGTAACGGTGAGGTCGGACAGTCTGCTTTTGTAGGCATGCGCAAGCGCGGCGAGTGCGACACCTGTATCTTTGACAAGAAATGTGCTGTCTTTGCTCGCACCCACCGTATAGGCACCGGCGCGACGCGCGTCGACCGCAAAATTTTCTCCGTTTACGTGCGCGCCGGGAAGTGCGAAAAAGAGATCGGCGGCCGCAGCTTCTCTCGAATCCGTTACAACGGCACCGATAGGGGTGTTATCGGGGAGGGGCGTGACGGCGTTTGTCGCGCGACGTACGTCTTCCGCGTACATCTGTATTTCGGGTTGTATTCTCATAATTTCAAGTATGCCCGTCTATCTTTTCTTCAAGCGCTTCCGAAATGATTTTTCTTTCGTCAAACGGTCGGTATCCGTCTTTGTCCACCGTATAGGTCTCATGTCCTTTGCCGGCGACGAGAAGAATATCTCCGTTTTCCATGGTGTCAACGGCGTATCGGATGGCCTTTTCTCTGTCCGATATAACCTTGTATTTTTTTCTGTCCGTGAATCCGGTCAGGATGTCACGGAGAATATCGCACGGGTCTTCTTTGCGGTTATTATCGGATGTGACAATAACGGAATCTGCGTAAGTTTCTGCGATGGCGGCCATGTGCGGCCGCTTGCCGCGGTCGCGCTCTCCGCCGCAACCGAACACAAGAATTATTTTCTGCCCTTCTTTTTTGCTTCTGTTCAGTAATTTCAGAGCGACTTTCAATGCTTCCGGTGTATGGGCGTAGTCAATGTATACGGTCGGCTTTTCCGCGATTTTTTCCATACGTCCGCATACGGTGCCGAGGGATGCGACAGCCTCTCTGGCTGTTTTCGGGGAGATGCCGAGTCTGAGTGCCGCCGTCAGAGCCAGCATGGCGTTGTATATGTTGTGAATGCCGGAGATTTTCAGCCGTTGGATAAACGACAGGCCGTCCGTATGATACAGGAACGACAGACCGTCAATACCGCCGTCGTCGATGGAACGTGCCGTGACATCGGCCATGCTGACGGCTCCGACCGTTGTTACTGGGCAGACGATTTCGCGCGCCAGTTTGTCTCCGTAGGCATCGTCCGTGTTGATGACCGCTTCGGCACTCTGGAAAAAGAGTTTCTTTTTTGCCTCGAAATAGGAGTCCATGTCTCCGTGAAAGTCCAGGTGTTCTTCCGACAGGTTGGTAAATATCGCAACCGAAAAGGGAATGGGCGCCACTTTTTCGAGGGCGAGTGCGTGACTGGAAACCTCCATCACCACATATCTGCATCCGACGTCCTGCATTTTTCTGATGGCGGGATACAGTGTTGACGGGTCGGGGGTCGTCATCGAATAAAACGGCGGCGCGAGTTCTTCCTTCCCGACGGAGATTCTCCCTGTCATGATTCGTCCGACCGGCGCTCCGCCCGTTTCGAGAATGGCTGAAAGCATGGTTGCCGTTGTCGTCTTGCCGTTGGTGCCTGTGATTCCGATAAAGCGCATGCGGTTATAATCGATGCCGCACATGCGCGAAAGCGCGAATGCAAGCGCCCGCCTTGCGGAGGGCACCGTTACCTGCGGGCAGACGTCGAAATTCTCCGGCAAAGGCTCTTCCGAGACGATAACGGCCGGCGCTTTGGCGCGGATCAGCGGAAGGAGTTTTGTCGTATCGTATGAAACTCCGTGAAGAAAAAAGAAAACGGTTCCCGGTTGTATGTCGCGTGCATCGGACGTGATGTGTTTTACTGTCAGGCGGTCAATGCCTTTGCTTTTTGAAAAATACTCACCGTCGTACAGAATGTCACTGAATTTCATGGTAGACTCCTCTCATTCCTCATATTCTTCCGTAAGTACCGTCAGTGTAATGA
>CAKRWK010000257.1 GCA_934417455.1 uncultured Eubacteriales bacterium | reverse complement strand
ACATCGTATTTCCGTCAGATACCCGTCACGGAAAACGCGCACCATGGTATTCTCCGCGTCGGCATGCATTCGCGCAAACGCGCGCTCACTGCCGTATTCCGACGCAGTGGATACCGTTGTGGCTATCAGAACGGCCAGAAGTATACCGCCCGTTTCAAACCAGTTGCAATGTCCCCATGTGAAAATAACATCAAGTGCCGTGGCAATCAGCAGAACTTTAATAATCGGGTCGCCGAGATTTTCAAAAAATTTCCGGACAAAGCCTTTTGTTTTTTCTTTTGTCAGCGTATTGTCTCCGTGTAACTCCTTGGAACGTGTCACGCCCTCGGAACTTAATCCCTTTACGGTATCCGTCATGATGTTCTCTCCCTTGCTGTGTGTATAGCACAATATATGAAAGAGAATGCAAAAAAAGAAGGGGCTTTCTCAAATGCAAGCATTGGAAAAAGCCGCTTCTTCTTTTCTGAAATTTTCAGATGTAAACCCCGCGATGGCCGTGTAGTACAATTTTTAACCCTGTATATACAGGTGGGTGTCCTCTCTGTTCCTTTGCGCTTTCAACGTCCGCGGACGGAGGGTCACGAAGGCTCAGACGAGCCCGCGTCAGGACAGCTCCGAGGCGGGAGACCTGCATCCCGGAAACAGAAGTTTATCCGGACTCCCTTATTTTGTTTGTAGGTCCAAATACCGCACTATCACGCACCCCGCAGGAAATGAAAATCAACAGGAAATGCCGTCTGCCGGTTATTCTTCGTCGTAGTCAACTTCACTGAAAAAGAGATCGTTGAAATAATCTTCCGCTTTTTCAAATTCGTCGTCATCGTCGATGGATTCGAGTATCAGATCCTCGCCCTCCTCCGTGACGCGAAGAATCACGTACTCATCGCTTTCCTCGTTTGCCGGCGCCAGCGCAAAATACTGTTTTCCGTCGATTTCGCCTTCCGCAAGAAGTTCAAAATCCTTCTCTTCGCCGGTTTCCTCATCGGTCAGCGTATAAATCGGGGATTCTTCTTCCTCCCCGTTTACCTTTTCCAAATCCTCAGCCATGGTGTTCCCTTTCTCGCATGATGTATTTTCTTCTATTGTACCTTATGTCGGAACACTTGTCAAGTCTTTTTCACAAAATTTGCGAAAGAATCGTATTGCTGACGTAAAGTCCGGCCGTTGTCAGAAAGAGACGCCCGTCTTCCTCTTTCATGTATCCGCCGTTTTTGAGTTCTTCCAGTTTTTCTTCCCTGCCGGAACGAAAATCCGTCCCGAACCGCTCCCTGTAATCCGCAAGCGAAAAGCCTTCGCAAAGGCGCAGGCGAAGCATGACATACTCGAACCGTCGGTCTGCCTCCGTCAGCGTGTCCGTCTGTCGGTATTGTGCGTAAGAATCGGAAAAATATTCGTCGCGCTTTGTCGTGTTGACGTACCGGACACCGCGAAAACAGGAAGCCGCTGCCATCCCGACGCCGATGTAGTCTTCACCGCGCCAGTATTTCAGGTTATGCCGACAGGCGTAACCTGCCTTAGCATAGTTGGAAATCTCATAACGGAAAATACCAGCCCCGACGAGTTTTTCTTCCAACAAATCCACCATGCGCATCTCCTCGTCTTCCGTCGGAAGGGGGAGCGTCCGACGCTCCTTATAAAGCGGCGTCCCTTTCTCAAGAATCAGACTGTACGCCGACACGTGCGTCGGATGTACGGAAAGCACGGCATTCAGTGTCCGTGCAAAACTCTCTTCGGTCTGCGCCGGTATGCCGTACATGACGTCTACATTGAAATTGCCGAAACCGGCTGACGCAGCGTCCTGTACCGCACGGTAAAAATCATCCGCGTTATGTATTCTGCCCAAGATTTTTTGTTCATTTTTGTTGATTGATTGCAGTCCGATGCTGATACGGTTGATACCGAGCCGGCGGTATTCCGAAAGTTTTTCCCTCGTTACGGTTTTCGGATTGGCCTCGACGGATATTTCGGCGTCGGGGGAAACGGCAAAGGTTTCCGCGAGGGCGGAAAGAATTTTTTCCGTTTCCCGCGGCGTGAGAAGCGAAGGGGTTCCCCCGCCGAAAAAGACGGTATCAACGGGAAGTTTTCCCGCCGCACGGTACGTGCCGATTTCCTCTGTCAAACGTTCGATGTAGCGCTCCCGCGCTTCGGTTCCGAAAGACGGAGAGGAACAGAAATCGCAATAACGGCATTTTTTCAGGCAGAACGGTATGTGGATGTACAGTCCTAAAGACTCAGTTGTCATCG
>CAKRWK010000256.1 GCA_934417455.1 uncultured Eubacteriales bacterium | reverse complement strand
CGCACTGCTGTGGGAGCGGTGCAAGGACGAGTCGCGCATCCCGCACGAGGAGCGTCTGCTCAGCGTGTCGCAGAAGATCTTCGCCGATGCGCAGGACGTGTATCGTCTAGTGAAGTGTGGCGTGGAGAAGGTCGGAGAAACGCCCAAGAAGGAGGGCGAAGAGGGAGCGGAGGCAACGCCAAGCGTGGTGGACAACGGAGAGCGGGCGAAGCTGGAGCTGCAGAAGACGCTGGACGAGGTGAACGACGCGGTACACTCGACGGCGGTGAGCGAGGAGATCAACACGATGTCCTCGGACATCATGACGAGCATCCTGGACGAAACGGCGAAGGAGATGGACATTCAGCGCAACGCCTTCTCGAGCTACCGCGGCAGGGGAAGAGGCAGAGGCCGTGCGCGCGGTCGTGGATGGCACTACACGTCGAGACCGCGCGTGGACAACAGCAAGCTGACGCTGGACCTGCGTCCGAACGTGGTGTACATCAAGGAGATGGAGGGCGTGAAGGAGGACGATTTGAAGAAGGCTCTCAAGGACTGCGTGGGCGTTCGCAGCGTGAAGATGGTGGGAAACGAGGCGAAGGTGGTATTCGAAAAGCACTGGCAGGCGAATAAGGTGGTAACGAACGGAGTCAAGATGGACGACAAGGTGCTGTTGCCCGTTCTTAGCAAGGATCCTTATGAGGCTCCACCGCCAATGCCCGCTGCGGAGGGTGCGAATGCACCTGTGAGTGCTCCTACTCCTGCAAGTGCCCCCGTTCCTTCAACCCAAAGCCCGCTCCAGAACCCTCAATAGAGACCCAGTAATAGAATATCGTGTCGCCTGTTTTCAAAACAAACACAGCAAGAGTAGATTTAGTTCAACTTTTCAAGCTCTCTGATACGAGTGATAATGGCGTTCTTGTTCACATCCAGCACCTCTCCAGCGACGATGTAGTTATCCATAAGCTCGTACACCTTATAGAAATTGTAGATAATATCCATCTCGCAGACGCTCTTGAAATACATATCCAATGTCTCCACGAGGAAGTGGATGGTCTCCAGAGTCAGCAGGTCGTTATCGTTAATATCCACGGCGACAGGGACGAACAATCCGGCGTAACGTCTTGTAATGAGATTGTAAGTACTGAATTCGATGAAGTTTGTCACCTTCGAGTCTCTCGCAGAAACTAACTTATGAATTTCGTTCTCAAGACGAGATTGCTCCTCGAACTCCACAGGGATATACCACTTTGACAGTCTGGTCTTTCCCTGTTTGTTCTGAAGAAGGAGATATCGGATCATTGCAAAAGCTCAATATATAACGCACAAATGGGTATCGGAACCCTGCGCGTACAGGGTGAGATCCTTGTTGAGTATCAACAAACACTATACAGAATGGTAATTCCTTTCTGGAATTCCAAAAGCACTTTACTCTGTTTCGTTTCGAGGATTCACCACCATCTCCGTCCAGTTTTGATGCAATCACGATGTCCACTACGACCGAGGGATGAAATGGATCCTAGTTGTCAAGCACGAAGCAAAGCATCACCCAAGCCGCTGATTTGGATCCTTCGGTATGTCCACAAACAGATGCCTCTTCTCATAATGCCCTCTCGTGTTCCGTCCAACCACGATCTACATGAAACACCCTCACAACACACTACTTCGATGCGAGAACCTCGGGCGCGCTCAAAGTAGTCCGCCAGCTGCTTGAGGTCGCGAAACGAATCCACAGTCATGTCTCCGAAGGCGATAAGGCGGTCGCAGTCCTCAATACCGCACGATTCAGCGACACTCCCTTCAGCAACGGATCGAACAGACCCGAAATAGACCTCTGTATCCACCCAGTCCTCAATCATCGACTGTTCCTTCTCAAACATCTGAACGGCGCTGAGAAGGGGATCTTCAGTCGCCACTTCCTCTGGCGTGCTTGTTTGGGACTTTGGCGGAGAGGGTGTTTCTGTCTTCGCCTCATCCTTATGTTCACTTTGCTTCATCTGTTCGAATGCTGCGTAAGTCAGATTTGTAAGGGTGTCATTCAGCTCCTCGTAATCAGTGCGGAGAAGAGCCAGTTCGTGGCGATATTGCCGAATCTAAGGTGAAGCAGATGAGTTGAGCAAACGGTGAATATGTCGATGTCATCGCGGGGATATCCATCTTCCCCGATGAGATTGTCCGATAATCCAACGGGATCCTTTCCGTTGGGACCTATACATCACTCTCTTGTCGCATACAAGCCAGGCTGGTTGAGAAAGGCGATGATCTCCTTCA
>CAKRWK010000255.1 GCA_934417455.1 uncultured Eubacteriales bacterium | reverse complement strand
GCGAAGGCAGCGCGGAAAACGTATATACAGGAACGTTCTCCTCTGTCCTGACGGCGTCGGGAGAACGGCGGGTGTATACGCCGGCAATGGTCATATCGGGCGCGGCAAGAACGGCGCGGACGGCGCCGCGCCCGAGGTTGCCGTAGCCGACAACAGCAATACGTATCATATCTTCCTCCGGTTATGTGATGTCTTGCATGGAATAGAAACCCGCTTCTCTTCCGCAGAGAAACCGCGCCGCGCGTAGCATACCTTCGGCAAAGAGAGAAATATTCTGTGCCTCGTGGCGGAGAATCACAGTTTCCGATGCGTCGGAAAAACGGATTTCGTGAATGCCGACGGTGCTCCCCTGTCGCAGGGAGTGAATACCGACCTCATTGTTATCTCTTTTCCCGAACCCCACACGTCCGTAAACGGGGCGCAGGTGGGGGCGCACCCGACGCAGACTTTCGAGAATCATGTCGCAGGTGCCGCTCGGCGCGTCGTCCTTTTCCGCATGGTGAATCTCGATAATCTCCGCATCGGCCTCGGGCAGGGCGGCCAGAACATCGGCCGCCACCGACAAAAGACAGGCAATACCGACGGACATATTGCCCGAATGCAGAACGGGTATGTAAGCCGAGGCGCGACGAACGGCGGCCTCTTCCGCCGGGGTCTGCCCCGTTGTGGCAAGAACCAGCGGCATCGAACGCCCGACGGCAAAGGAGAGCACATCGCGCGTCGCCCGACGGTGCGACACGTCAATCATTACGTCGGGGGAAATGTCCGTCGGAATGTCCGCAAGAGCGCGGAACACGCCGTCATGTCCGGCCGCGACGGCATCCGCAGCGGCGTCCATGTCCACATGCCGGCTTTTGTCCTCTGCCAGACGGCATAATTCCCTTCCCAAGCGGCCGAGCGCGCCGCACACCAGAATTTTCATATAGTAACCTCCCGGGATGAGGGTCTGCTTTTATTCTACGAAAAGCAGACCGGAAAGGTTCCTTCTTTCAGAGCAAAAGACTGTCAACAAAGATTTCGCGACGAAAATCGACGACAGGGCAAAGCCGTGCGCGGCGTGGACACTGCAAAAAATGATGACAAACCGTCCAAGCGGTGCATGGCGGGAATGTTCCTTGCGAAATCGGCCGTTACGGTAAAAAATAAAGAAAAAACGGTGTTTCCCTTATACAAAAAGGAAAAACACCGTTTTTTTCGTTATATGTCAGCGCAGGGATTCCGAAACGTCGAGACGCGATACGGCACGCATGAGTTTGGCCCTGGCACGCGCCAGTTCTTTTTCGTCTTTTTCCGTGCGGAGTTTTTCCTCTGCGCGGGCTTTGGCTGCTTCGGCACGGGCGCGGTCGATTTCGTCGGCAAACTCGAAGGTGACGTTCAGCATGGTAACTATGCCGCCCGACACCGTCAGAACACCGCCCGACACGGCGGCCATTCTCGCATTTCCGTTTGCGCGGAGCACGGCGCGACCCGTCGCCACAGGGGCAATGAGGTCGGCATGTCCCGCCATGATTTCTATATCGCCGGTCACGGAACGGACAAGCAGACTTTCCGCCTCGCCGTCGAATACATTCCTGTCCGGCGTCGTCACCGTCAGATGAAACGTTTTCATGTCCGTCACCCGCCGTCAGGCACGCGCGGCCATGGCCTTGGCTTTTTCGACGGCCTCGTCAATGGTTCCGACAAAGAGGAACGCCGACTCGGGCAGATCGTCGTGCTTGCCGTCGAGAATTTCGCGGAAACCGCGCACGGTTTCTCTGACGGGCACATAGCGGCCTTCCATACCCGTGAACTGTTCCGCCACGGAGAAGGGCTGGGAGAGGAAGCGCTGAATCTTTCTTGCGCGGCCGACCACCAGTTTGTCGTCCTCGGAAAGCTCGTCCATACCCATAATGGCTATAATGTCCTGCAATTCCTTATAGCGTTGCAGAATCTTTTGCACTTCCATGGCCACCTCGTAGTGTTCGATGCCGACAATGTCGGGCGTCAGGATGCGGGAGGTGGAATCGAGCGGGTCAACGGCGGGATAAATACCGAGAGACGATATGCTTCTCGACAGAACCGTTGTCGCGTCGAGGTGTGCGAACGTCGTGGCGGGAGCAGGGTCTGTCAGGTCATCGGCCGGCACGTATACGGCCTGCACCGACGTAATCGAGCCTTTTTTCGTCGAGGTGATACGCTCCTGCAGCGCGCCCATTTCCGTCGCCAGCGTCGGCTGATAACCGACGGCGGAAGGCATACGCCCGAGCAGAGCGGACACTTCCGAACCGGCC
>CAKRWK010000254.1 GCA_934417455.1 uncultured Eubacteriales bacterium | reverse complement strand
ATTTTCTTCGTTTTCAGAAAAAATTCCGCCGAAAATCGCTCATTTATGCAGTTTCCTGAACAAACGGCAGACAAAATCAAAAGGAATTACGGAAATCGCCAGAAGTATGGTCCGGAAAAGTTCACCGAATGTCAGTGGCATAGCGCGAAACAGTGCGCCGCCGAAATAAATCATCCATACCTGTATACAGGCAATCAGAATCATAATAAAGATAAACGGTTTGTTTTTCCCGAGATGCGCAAACATGCGCAGACGGTCCGAACGCGCATTGAAGCAATTGAAAATGCCGGCAAAAATGAAAAGCGCATAAAACCCGGTAAGAAAATATCCGTCATTGGCAGCCGGGCGGAACAACGAATAAAACAACGGATGTTTCAGGAATGCCACGCACAGTGCCAGTGTATACCCGCCCGTCAGGACGATTCTGCGAAGCATATGTCCCGTAAGTATAGGTTCGTCACGACGTTTCGGTTTTTCCCGCATGGTATCCGGCAGCGCCGCTTCTCCGGCAAATGCCAGACCGCCAAGGGTATCCATGATGATATTGACCCACAACATCTGCACAATGGTGATGGGGTTGTCAATGCCGAGAAACTGACCGACAAGAGATACTCCGCAGGCAGCAAGATTCATCATTAACTGGAATGTGATGAATTTCCGTATGGAACCGAAAATCGTACGGCCGTAAAGCACGGTATGCGCGATGTCGTCAAGGCTGTCGTCAAGCAGAACGACATCGCCGGCATCCTTGGCAATATCGGTGCCGCTTCCCATGGCAAATCCGACATCCGCAAGTTTCAGCGACGGGGCGTCATTGATACCGTCCCCCGTCATGCCGACCACCATATCCACCTCCTGCGACAGTCGCACAAGTCTTGTTTTATCCTGCGGAAGTGCCCGTGCCACCACGCGCAGATTCGGAAGAATTTTTTTCACCTCTTCGTCGGACATGTGCGAAAGGTCGTCACAGGAAAGCGCTGTATGTCCGGCGGACGGGCGGTATATTCCGCACTCCGCGGCGATGGCCGTTGCAGTTTCGAGGCTGTCTCCCGTTATCATAACCGTCTGTATCCCTGCACGACAAAGCGTGCGCACCGTTTCTTGTACACCGCGACGAATTTTGTCACGCAGAAAAACGAGTCCGACAAGAAGCAATTCCCCACCCGCATCGCCGTTACCGACGGCAACGGCGATGACCCGTTCCCCGCGTTCGGCCGCTTCTCTGTACGCCTTACGGAAGGCGGAGAGTTCCGTCTCCGTACTGCCGTCCGCGCGTACTGCACCCGTTGCTCTGTCCAGTATTCTTTCCGGCGCGCCCTTGATGTAATACAAAGACGCCGTCTTTCCGACGGTAACTGCGGAAAATTTCCGTTCACTCGAAAAAGGGATTTTTCGCGTCACATCCGCATGGGGCGCCTCTTCCGCCGCAAAGAATGCGGCAATGGCACGGTCGGTTCCGTTCCCCCCGATATATCGGCTGCCGTCAAAAACACAATCGGTATTATACTTGGCCGACATCAGAAGATGCTCACCGATGCGTCCCGCCCCGCGAAGGGCCGCTGCCGTGCGGAAGTTTCCTTCGGCGGTCAGGATTCCGAGACAGGAAAGTTTTCCCGTCGTCAACGTTCCCGTTTTGTCGGTAAACAAAATGTTCATGGACCCGGCGGTTTCGATGCCGACCGGCTTTTTGACAAGGACACCGTCCCGCATCATTTTTTTCATATTGGCGGAAAGAACAACCGTTATCATCATGGGCAGTCCTTCCGGCACGGCGACAACGACAACGGTAATCATCAGTGTCAGGGCATGTGTCAGGGCCGAAAAGAGCGTCGGAAAATCGCGGAGTGTTAGAAGAATATCCTCTCCGCGGAACCCGTTATCGGCCACGATAAAGTTAAACAGATACGTTACGGCAACAACGGCGGCCATAACATAACCGATTTTGCTGATTTGTGAGGCGAGTTTGGACAAACGGAGTTTCAGCGGACTTTCTCTTGTTTCCGTCTGTACGTCTTTCGCGACCATTCCGTAATACGTCATATGTCCCACACGGCCAACCAGCATCACACCCTCCCCGCCTGTCACGACGGAGCCGCGGAAAACCCGCGTCGGCTCGATGAGCGCCCATGAATCCGTCCGACGTCCGGGAACTTTGGTTATATCACGGCTTTCGCCGTTCAACGCGGATTGGTCAACGGTGATTTTTCCCCGAAGCATGGTTCCGTCCGCGGGCACTCTCTCGCCTGCGGAAAGAAAAACGGCATCGCCGACAACAATG
>CAKRWK010000253.1 GCA_934417455.1 uncultured Eubacteriales bacterium | reverse complement strand
TCCGCAGGCACCGGACACTTTGGCGGAATTCAGCGAGAAGTTTTGTTCTATTGCCATCTTTATGGAGACCTGAACGAAATCCGTCAGAAATCCGGAACAGCAGTAGGGGCGACCGCAGATGCCGAGTCCTCCCATCATTTTTGTCTCGTCGCGGATGCCGATCTGGCGCAGTTCAATGCGTGTGCGGAACGTGGCCGCCAGGTCTTTGACGAGTTCGCGGAAGTCGACGCGGCTCTCGCAGGTGAAATAGAAGGTCAATTTGGCGTTATCAAACGTGTATTCCGCGCTGACAAGGCTCATGTCGAGTTTGTGCTCCGTAATTTTTTTCTTGCAGACCACAGCTGCATCGACGGCCAACTGTCGGTTGGCTGCGTCTGTTTCAATGTCGGCCGGCGTGGCCTTCCGTATGACTTCCTTCAGCGGGGGAACAACGGTCGAACCGTCCACGATTTTATTCGGAATTTTGACCGTACCGATTTCGACGCCGCGTGCCGTTTCCAGAATTGCGCGGTCTCCGACGGCAAAGACAATGTCTTTCGGGGAAAAATAGTAAACTTTTCCTGCCTTATGAAAGTTGATGCCGACGATTTCCACGGGGCCGACAATCGGCGGTGCGGGCGGCGTCTGCTCTTCTTTTTGGTTTTTCTTCGTTTTTTTGTTTTCTGCCATGTATATCCGTTCCTTCCCGCGTGGGAAGTATCCTTCCTTAGGTGCGACCTATTATCTTGTTTTTGTTTTCAGCGTATCGGAAAGTTCCGAAAGTATCAGCGTTGTATTGCCGTTTTGTCTGCATTTTTCCGCCGCGCCTTCCACTGCATCCGCCACGCGGAACCAAGCCCGTTGCGAGAGTGCGTCGGCATATGTTTTCAGTTCATCCATCCGTGTGAAAAAGCGGGGTTTTATCCCTTCGTCCTGCTTGTAGGCGAGAATGTCACGGAGGGCAGAAAGGAACAGTGCCGTCGCCTGCGCGAATTCCGTGCGTTTGGCTGGCAGAGCCAGCACGGCCGCGTACAGGTCGGCATACGATGCGCGCGATGTGAGCGCGTGGAGAATGTCCGTTACGGACTGCTTTGCTTTTTCTTCGGAATCCGACGATTCTTTGTCAGTCATACGCAATGCCGTCCCGAGAATACCTTCCGAAAATTCGGTGGCAAAGCGGATAAAATCCGCCGATGCCCGTGCGGGGGAAAGCCGCGCTCTGAGTTCCGCTTCCACAACGTCCGGAGGAAGCCTTTCCATGCGAAGCGTCTGAACGCGGCTGCGAACGGTGATGAGAAGCGGCTCGGCTGTTTCGGAAAGAAGAAAAATCAAAACGCCGGCCGGCGGCTCTTCCAACACTTTCAGCAGAGCGTTCTGCGCCTGTACAGTCATGCACTCCGCGTTCTCGATGATATAAATTTTGTAGGCGGATTCCGTGGGTGACAGATATACGTCCTCTTTCAGGAGGCGGATGTCATCCACGCCGAGGGTCGCCTTGCCGCTCGGTTTCGAGACGGTTTTTACGTCGGGAAACTGTCCGTCGGAAATCCGTCTGCAATTCCGACAACGGTGACAGGGCAGAGGCGCCGCGTCTCCGTCCGGCCGCTCGCAGTTGACGGCCGCGGCAATTTCACGCACCATCGTGTGCCGGCCGCTGCCTTCGGGACCGACGAAAAGGAGGGCGTGCGGAAGGGACGACGTCCGTATCGCTTCGGACAAACGGCGTTTTTGTTTTTCGTTTCCGAGTATTTTCCGGAAATCTGCCGGCATACCTCCACCTCCTTTGCGGTACTTCACAGAGATATTGTATCATTTTTTTGCGGGAAAGTCAATTTATTTGCGAAAATTTCGGAAAAAAACTTGTATTGCGGGTCGAATTGTGATAGAATAAGGGACAGACAAAATCTGCCTTCGGTTCCATTCGCCGAGGGAAAAGGAGAATTTTATGGAAAAGTATTATCTGACAACCGCCATTGCCTACGCATCGAGAAAGCCGCATATCGGCAATACGTACGAAATCATCATGGCTGATGCATTTGCCCGCTTTCAGCGGCAGATGGGGCGGGACGTGTTTTTTTGCACGGGAACGGACGAGCACGGGCAGAAGATAGAAAATTACGCCGCCGAGGCCGGTGTGACGCCGCAGGCATATGTCGACCGTGTGGCCGGTGAAATCAAAGGAATATGGGACCTTATCGGTGCCAGTTACGACCGCTTTATCCGTACGACGGAGCCGGCGCATGAAAAAACCGTGCAGAAAATTTTCCGACGGTTCTACGACAAAGGGGATATTTACAAAGGGTATTATGAGGGTTGGTAC
>CAKRWK010000252.1 GCA_934417455.1 uncultured Eubacteriales bacterium | reverse complement strand
AGGGAGAGGAAATCGACCTGTCCACCATCGGTGTGGACGACAATACGCCGACCTTCTCCACCATCGACGAAGTTGACCGTTCCGTCGACAACAAAGACAAGACGCCGGACAGCGATGCGGCAGGCGACGAACCCCTTCCCGACGATGAAGACGCGGAAGACGGGGACGACTTTGCCGACGATGACGACGAATACGAGTACGGCGACGACGAAGCCGATGACGGATATTCCGACGACGGCGACGAAGAGTAAGAAGAAAGGGAGAAAGAATAGTTTTTATGGATAAGAACATGTTTGATTCTATACAGGTTAGTTTGGCGTCTCCCGAAATGATTCGTTCGTGGTCGCACGGCGAAGTCACCAAAGCCGAAACCATCAACTACCGTACCCTGAAAGCCGAGCGCGACGGCCTGTTCTGTGAGCGCATCTTTGGCCCTACGAAGGACTGGGAATGCCTTTGCGGAAAGTACAAGCGCGTGCGTTTCAAGGGAAAGGTGTGCGAGAAGTGCGGCGTTGAGGTCACGACGAAGAAAGTGCGCCGCGAGCGCATGGGCAACATCGAACTTGCTGCCCCCGTGTCGCACATTTGGTATTTCCGCGCCATTCCGTCCCGTATGGGTCTGATTCTCGATATGTCGCCGAGACTTCTCGAGCGCGTGCTCTACTTTGCGCGTTACATCGTCATCGACCCCGGCACAACGCCGTTGGAAAAGAAACAACTTCTGACGGACGCCGAATACAACAGTTACAGAGAAAAGTATGAAGACGATTTCCGCGCCGGTATGGGTGCGGAAGCCGTCAAGGAACTGCTGGCGGAGATTGACCTTGACGCCTTGTCTGTGGAACTGAAAGCCAAACTGGCCGAGAGTGCCGGACAGAAGAAAGTCAAAATTATTAAGAGACTGGAAGTTGTGGAAGCCTTCCGCAAATCCGGCAACCGTCCCGAATGGATGATTCTCGATACCATTCCCGTCCTGCCCCCGGATATCCGTCCGATGGTGCAACTCGACGGCGGCCGCTTTGCCGCGTCCGACCTGAACGAACTCTATCGCCGTGTCATCAACCGTAACAACCGCCTGAAACACTTCCTTGAAATGAAGGCGCCCGACATCATTATCCGCAACGAAAAGCGTATGCTTCAGGAGGCTGTCGATGCACTTATCGATAACGGCCGCCGCGGCAAGCCCGTCACGGGCGCGTCCAACCGCGCGCTGAAATCCCTGTCGGAAATGCTTCGCGGTAAGCAGGGACGTTTCCGTCAAAACCTGCTCGGTAAACGTGTCGACTATTCCGGCCGTTCCGTTATCGTTGTCGGTCCCGACCTGAAAATCTACCAGTGCGGTCTGCCGAAGGAAATGGCACTTGAACTCTTCCGTCCTTTCGTTATGAAGAGACTGATTGAGACGCAGAAGGCTAATTCCATCAAAGACGCCAAAAAGAAAGTCGATAAAATCGCGCCCGAGGTTTGGGACGCGCTTGAATACGTCATCAAAGAACATCCCGTTCTTCTGAACCGTGCACCTACGCTGCACCGTCTGTCTATTCAGGCGTTTGAACCCATCCTTGTCGAAGGCCGTGCCATCAAACTGCACCCGCTCGTATGTCCCGCGTTCAACGCAGACTTCGACGGTGACCAGATGGCCGTGCACGTGCCGCTGTCGAGCGAAGCGCAGGCCGAGTCCCGCTTCCTCATGCTCTCCGCGAACAACCTTCTGAAACCCGTGTCCGGTAAAGCCGTTACCGTTCCTTCGCAGGACATGGTGCTCGGTTCTTTCTACCTGACCATCGACCATCCCGGCGAAATCGGTGAGGGCAAGACTTTCCGTGACTTTGCCGAGGTCGAAATGGCATATGAGAACAAACAACTCGGTATGCACGCCGCCATCAAAGTGCGCGTGTCGAAAACCATGCCGGACGGGGAAGTGAAGACCGGTGTTATCGACGCAACCTACGGCCGTCTGATTTTCAATGCCCGGATTCCGCAGGACCTCGGATATGTGGATCGTGATGCCGACCCGCTCGGCCTTGAAATCAATTTCCCGACCACGTCGAAAAAACTGAAAGAGATTGTCGACCGCACCATCAAGTATCACGGCTTTGCCGACGCTGCCGCCGTGCTCGACAACATCAAGGCCATGGGTTATAAGTACTCGACGAAGTCCTCTCTGTCGATTTCCGTGTACGATATGACCATTCCCCCGAAGAAACAGAACCTGCTTGACGAAGCCACGAAAAAGGTGGAGGAAATCACCGAACTTTACAACTGGGGCGAACTTTCCGACGAGGAACGTTATAAACAGGT
>CAKRWK010000251.1 GCA_934417455.1 uncultured Eubacteriales bacterium | reverse complement strand
GCACAACCTGCGGCGAAACAAACACGGAAAACGGCACAAAAGTTTCGCACACGTTCAACGAAAGCAGCGTTCTGACTCTGAATCCCGACGGAACGTCTACCGTCACCTGCGCGGTATGTAACAAATCCATCTCGCTCTCCAAAGCATTTGCAAGAGACTTTGAAAACGAAACAGTCGGTGCTCCTTCAAGTGATAAAAAAACCGATTCCCCGAAAAGTGTTGTGAAAGAAAAGAACAGCAACAAATACGGTCTTCTTTACGATGACGTCGCAAAAGACAACGTCCCTATCGCCATCAATCAAAACAGCGGAAAAGACACTGTCAGCCACGACATAACCGTGTTGCAACTGAAAGTTATGCCGAAATATACGGACGATGACGGAAACGTCGTGATCGGTGAGCTCTCGACGGTTACTGCAAAAGTAGATAACGGATGGAATTCAAAATTTGATGGTTCTGTCAAAGTAGACAGCAACGGAAAACTGAAAGTCGGAGCCCTTACATTCAGTAACATCACAGTAGATACCGACGCTTGGTATACGATAACGTATCTGCATTCCAAATCTGCCGGCAAAGTCTACGTATTCGTCACGTATGCAAACGGCGGTACCGTGGCCACCGAACAGCAGACAATCACATTGAGCGCCCAAAGTACTTGGAAAACCGCGAATATCCTCAATTATTTCACCATCAACGTCAACGGCGACGGAAAGAGTGTCTGCCTTGATGACATTTATCTCTTCACCGGCGACAACAACACGGTCGAATGACCCCTTCCCTTTTGTGAATCGCGCTTCCCGCGAGTGCAAGCGCGGGAAGATGTGGTTTCTTCTTTCTCTTCTTTTTCTGACGTCTCCGTCATGACAATCCGAGAAAAATTTCCTTTCGGCCTCCGTGTCGGGCAACCGGCACGGGGGTTTTTCTTTCCGAAGCAACCGTCGGTTGCGAAAATGCAATAAAAAGTTGGTTGATTTTACGGATTCCGTATGATATGATAGACACGAAAGCAAAATTCTTTATACCTGTCCTTTCAACCGACAAAAAAAGAAAAGAGGTATACTTCATACTATCGGAAAAGAATTATTCCCTGCGTACCAAAAACGGTATTACGCAGGAGGATTTGGCAGGCAAACTGGACGTGACGCGGCAGTCCGTTTAGAAGTGGGAATCCGGCGCCAGTCTCCCGACGATGGACAAAATCATGAAACTGACGAAAATTTTCGGCGTTTCGGTAGATTACCTGTGTGGAGTGGCTACGCAGATAACGGAAACGAGTCTTATCGACAGAGATTACGCACCGAACCATCTGAGATGGGAATCTTACACAGAGGGACTTGACTACGAATATCGGCAATGCATCGACGAGGGAAAAGACGTCGCCGCTTATCACAATCTTTTCAACGACATCTCAAAAATGCCGGCAAGCGGTTACAAGGACAAAATCGGAGACACCCTGTTTTTCCTTGTCGACTCTCTGCCGACACGTGCGGATTATGAATACTGCGAGCCGAACGACCTGAATGCCATCCGCATGTACCGCAAGGAAAAGGCGGAACCGGTGAAAATGCCGGAACTGTCAAAAGAAGAACTTCTTGACAAGTGCACGGGCGGTTAGTACGGCCGTATCTGCGGCTGTCTGCTCGGGAAACCGGTGGAAACTGTGCGCATGCCGGAAGAAGCGGCGGGTATGGCATGGCGCGACGCGCGCATTTCACATGTGAAAAACGGCATTTACGGTTCCATGTGGGTGGCGGCCATGCTGGCAACGGCCTACACGGCAAATGACTTTCTGAAAATCGTGGAAGGCGGTCTCGGCGAAATCCCGCAGACGTCCCGCCTGTATGCCGCGGTGGAAAACATTATCGGTATGTACAAAAAAGGCGTATCTGCTGAGGACTGCATTGCCGACATCCACAAGCGCTGGAATGAACAGGAATGTTATGACTGGGGACATACCGTATCCAATGCGGAAATCGTGGCGGCTTCCCTGCTCTACGGAAACGGCGACTACGGAAAATCCATCTGCATGGCGGTCGGCGCCGCGTTCGATACCGACTGCAACGGCGCCACGGTCGGCTCCGTCGTCGGCGTGGCGAACGGTTACAATGCCCTGCCGCATAAGTGGACGGATAAAATTCACGATACATTGCAAACAACGCTTATCGGCTATCCCGAGGTGTCTGTCAAAGAAATGGCAAAGAAAACCATGGCATTTATGGAGTGACTATGAAAATCCTGAATTTCGGGTCTTGCAACATAGACCGCGTATACCGCATGCAACATATTACCGCCTCGGGGGAAACAAACAGCGT
>CAKRWK010000250.1 GCA_934417455.1 uncultured Eubacteriales bacterium | reverse complement strand
CTTCACATGCTCGCCCTGGAAAAGGGAGGGGCACACGCACAGGGTTTTCAGTTTTCCCGAGCCGTGCATCACGCAGACGGACACGGTTCTCTCTTCGTTCAGTCGGTTCTGTTCGGGCGTGACTTTCATGCCGCCGCCGTAATAACGACCGTTCATGGTCGGCGCGAGCCAGACCTTCTTATACTTGTATTCTTTTCCGTCCACAACCACGGTTGCGGCGCACGGTTTGAAGTGAAAAAGCAAACCTTTGATGGCAATTCCGGCATAATTGACCGGTTTGTCAGAGGTTTCGCGGAGTTTGTCCCCGACCTCACAGCAATATCCGTCAATGCCGTATCCTATGCCGTTGATGAACTTGTAATCCTTGCCGTTTACCGTCACCGTCGGAAGCGCACGCAGGTAGGGACGAATGTCAAACGGCGCGTCTGCCGTCGCGGCGCCCGTGACGTCCACGCAGAAATCGTTGCCGGAACCGGCCGGATAGTAACAAACTGGAAATGTGTATTCTTCATCGCCGATGTCATTGACAAAGTGGTTGAGTGTACCGTCGCCGCCGGCAAGAATGACCGTATCCTCCGCCGAGCGGCAGGACAGAAACGCCCGCATGTCGGAAATGTCACGCACGTTGAGGAAAGACGTTTCCTGACCTTCGTAGCGGTTTTTCAGGCCGAGAGCAGTATCTTCGCCGCGATTGTTGTTGGCCGCCGGATTGTAAAGAATATAAATCATATATCATCCTCCGATTTTGTCGGGTACGCGCAGGCACCCGACTTTCAGTTTAACACATTTTTGACCGGATGTCAACCGATTCGACATTTTTTCTTCGCAAATCTCATAAATTCCGCCATCGGACGCAAAAAAACGCATGCGCATACACTGATACTGTGGCAACCGACTTGCCGCAAAGAAAGAGAATTCACTATCCGCATGAATATGATAACTTACGGTCACGACAGACGCGTCGACGTTTGCCGGGAAATTCTCGGCGCCGAGGGAAAAGCACCGCTTTTTTCCGGCTATGAGACCGTCTGTCTGCTTCCCATACCCTCCGTCCGTGACGGCACACACATCACGGGAACGGATATTCCCGTTCTCTCCCTTCCCTCCCCCGGCATACTGATTGTCGGTTATGCGCTTCCTCTCGCCCTGTCCCGCGCCGCGGGAGAGGCAGGCTGTACGGTCTGTGACATCTCGCGCGACGAACTTTTCACGGCGGACAACGCACGGCTGACGGCCGTCGGCGTCATCGGACATCTGCTGACATCGGTGTCTGCTGCGCCGGAAGACCTGCGTGTCGGTGTCATCGGATACGGACATATCGGTCGCGAACTCGTACGCGCTCTCCTGTTTTTCGGCGCGGACGTCAAAGTGTACACCGGCAAGGAAGAGACAAGGCGCGCGCTCGGGCGTCTCGGCATCGATACGGAAAGCACCGCGTGCACACCGTCGCATCCGCACCCGGATTTCGGAGGACTCGACGTACTGCTCAACACGGCGCCTGTCGCGGGGCTGATAACGGAAGAGGCGGGGTATCTGCCGCCTCACATCTATGAAATCGCGTCGGGAAAAAACATTTCCGACCGCGTGACGTATACCGCGCTCCCCTCCGTCCCCGGAAAACAGTACCCGGAAAGCGCGGGACGGGCGTATGCGCGTTCCGTCATTCGGATGGTGGCGGGAATCGTCTGAAAAGAAAGGTATTTCAAATGAAAATAGGATACGCCTTCTGCGGCTCATTCTGCACCTTAGGCCGGGCGTTTGACGAGTGTGCGAAGCTGAAAAAAGAGGGATTCGACGTACAGCCGATTCTCAGCGAAAACGTGTTTTCCCTCGATTCACGGTTCACCGTGGCAAAAGAATTCCGCGCCCGTGTGGAGGAACTGTGCGGCCACCCCGTCATTCACACCGTGACGGCGGCGGAGCCGCTCGGCCCCGCCTCGCCGCTCGACGCCCTCGTCGTCGCGCCCTGTACGGGAAATACGTTAGCCAAAGTGGCAAACGGCATCACGGACACCGCCGTTACCATGGCCATCAAAGCCCACCTCCGGGAGGACAGACCGACCCTGATTGCCCTGGCGTCCAACGATTCGCTTTCACAGAACCTAAAAAACATCGCCACTCTGCTTCTTCGCAAGCGGTTGTTTTTTGTTCCCATGCGACAGGATGACCCCATGCATAAACCCCATTCCCTCGTCGCGGATTTCGAGCGGATTCCGCAAGCGCTGGCCGCGTCTCTGGAAGACAAACAGTTGCGTCCTCTTTTTCTGTAAAAAACCATGCCTTTCCCCGATTTTTCTTGGGGAAAGGCATGGTTTTGCAA
>CAKRWK010000249.1 GCA_934417455.1 uncultured Eubacteriales bacterium | reverse complement strand
CGCTTATCCATAAGCCTCCAAACTACCTGCAGGTAGCCATGACCTGCGCGGGATACAGAGAAAAATTCGGCTGGGATGAGGCCGGTATGTGCGACCGCATCGCCAAGACGCTGTTTTCCGTGATGAAAGACGGGTCTTCCTCCGGATATATGGACGAAGAACCGCCATACGGAAGGTTCGACCGGTATTCTCTGCTCGTCGGTTCCGAAATGTCCGACAACCTGATGGAACTCGGACGAGAAATGCCTGAATTTGCAAAGAACAATTTGCAAAAAGCAGCAGAATTTTGCCTGTTCGCCGCCAACCGTCGCGGAGATGGCATCAACTACGGGCGTAGTCTTTCCTGCCATGGCGACGGGGCGTCGGCCGAAATTCTTTCGTCGGCGCTGGCGCGGGGATACCTTCCCGAAAATTCCGAAGGTACGGCGCTCGCCTATATACTCCGTGTTGTGGAGAAAATCCTCACCGTCTGGTACGATCAAAAACGCGGCATGTTCAATATATGGTTGGACGGCCGCGCTACCAACGGATACCGCGGCATTGTCCGCCTTCTTGAAGTAAATGCGGACATGGCGGTTCATCTGCTGACCGTTTTTCACAATCTTGAAGTTGCCGGTCTTGCCGATACGGCACCGACGGCGGTCATTCCTTCCCCTGCCGCATGGCAGGTCAAGGAGGAAGTCTTTCTCGACACACCCGACCGCCATTTGGAAACCGTACTGCTCCGCCGCGGAGACCTGTCTCTGATGCTCCCGCTTGTCGGCCCCGGTTCGTGGTATGACAAAACGGCCTATCAGCCCTTTCCCACACTCTGCGGCGTGCTGGAAGCCGCGCCGGAAGCCACATACCCTTATTTTGTGCCCGAGTATACCGTAGCAGACGGCCGCAGACTGCGCCCCGTGCAATACTTCCGCCGGGTCGAAGTGTCCGCGGGGGACGACGTGGTGACCGTTCTTGCCGAAGGCACGCTCGCCGTTATGGGCGGACATACACCGACGGACAGCGGCATTCCCTTCCGGACGGTGTATACATTCCGCGGCACAACCGCGTCCGCCCGCTTCACGACGGAAGCCGTCGGTACCGCCACCATGGTCACCGGCCGCCTTGCGGCGACGGGTGACATCACCGTGTACGGATTTGACCGCGCCGAAACTCTCGACACCACCGGGGCAGAATATCACGCACTGACAGGTCCCATTGTCAGCGCTACCCAATATACGGCAGACCTTGTCGCAGAATGCGGTTATACCGTTTCCCTTGCCTGAAAAACAACGTTATCGAACCAAAGGAGCACGCCCATGTCTGATACATTTATTCCCGTTCTCCGTTTTGCCGTCATGAGCGACATTCATGAGTCGGCCGGATACCCGCATGTCAGAGAACGCTTTGCGAGTGCCATGCGCGACATTTACGCTTATGCGGACGCGCACCCGGCGTATACCGGGCTCGACGCGCTGTATCTTGTCGGCGACGTCATCAACCGAGGGCGCGCAAGCGAGTATCTTCTGCTGAAAGAAGATCTCGAAAAAAACGTACGGCAGGACACGCTGACCGTCATCACCCTGGGCGGGCATGACATTCATGACTCCCCCGTTGCAAAAGACGACTTCCTCCGCATCATCGGCATGCCGCTTGACCGACACGAGGTCATACACGGCTACCACTTCGTATCGCTCTCCACCGAACGGACGACGGGCCCTTGGAGTGATTCCTTCGGCGAGGACAAGCGCGCCTTCCTCCGCCGCTCGCTTGAAGAAGCAACGGCCGAAGACCCGACCCGCCCGATTTTCGTATTCCAGCATCCCGGCGTTTTTGACACGGTAGGCGGCGGATTCTACGGCAACGGAGAGTTGCGGAACATTCTCGCGGATTACCCCGCCGTCGTGGATTTTTCCGGACACAGTCACGCACCGGCCAATTCACCGGAAGAGACCTATAAGGGGGACTTTACCGCCGTTTCCACAGGCGGAATTTTGGAACTCCGGGACGCATCCCGTGTCAGCGAAGAAATCCCTTTTGAAGAAGGGCTCCCCTATGCGCATTGCCTCGTCGTCGAGACAGACGCCGCACATACCGTCAGAATCCGGCACTTTGACATTTCCGCCGGCGAGTTCTTCGAGGACGACGTCATCGTCAAAGAATGCTACAAAAAGGAAAGCAAAGTTTACCACACCGCATATAACCCTGCCGGACATGCGCCGGCATTCCCGGCCTACGCCGCTCTGCGCATCGTCTCTGCCGGTGAAAAAACGTCCCTTGTATTCCCCGCCGCCGTCGGTGACGGTGAACGCGTCAAAGGCTATACCGTCACGCTCCGCGAT
>CAKRWK010000248.1 GCA_934417455.1 uncultured Eubacteriales bacterium | reverse complement strand
GGCTATCTGATGGGTGCATATGCCCGCGATAAGGACGCCGTGGAAGGTTACATGATGATTCTCGAAATGACGGCTTTCTACAAAAAGAAGGGCATGACGCTGTCCGACGCCCTCGAAAAACTTTACGAGCGGTACGGTCTGTACGGCGAACGCACCATAGATGTTTATATGGAAGGCCTTGACGGCATCGAAAAACGCAGAAAACTGATGTCCGGCCTCCGCGATGCCGCTCCCATCGGGTTCGGCGGATATGCCGTCACATGTATCGGCGATTATAAAAAGGGCGTGTTCACCGACATGAAAACGGGGGATGAGACGCCGACGGGACAGGGCACGTCCGATGTCCTTTACTACATTCTTGAAAACGGCGATAAAATCGTTATCCGTCCGTCGGGAACGGAACCGAAAGTCAAGTTCTACATTCTCGCGCATGCGGCGGACAAAGAGACCCTCGACAGCAAGATTTCGGATTACACACAAGACCTTCGGGCATTGACAGATAAACGCTGACATTTCCCGATCGAAAGGAAAATACAAAGTGACAGACCGGCAAAAACACATTCGGAATTTTTCCATCATCGCACACATCGACCACGGTAAGTCCACCTTGGCGGACAGAATCCTTGAAAAAACGCGTGCTGTGGAGGCACGCGATATGGAGGAGCAACTCCTCGACGACATGGACCTCGAACGGGAGCGCGGCATTACCATCAAAGCGCGCGCCGTCCGACTGTCCTACACGTCCAAGGCAGGGGAAAACTACGAATATAATCTCATCGACACGCCCGGACATGTAGACTTCGGGTACGAGGTGTCCCGTTCTCTGAAAGCCTGCGAAGGCGCCATCCTCGTGGTGGACGCCACACAGGGCGTGGAGGCGCAGACGCTTGCCAACGCATACCTTGCCATTGACAATAATCTTGAAATCCTGCCTGTCATCAACAAAATCGACCTTGCGTCGGCCGATGTGGAAAAGGCAAGGAGTGAAATCGAAGACATCATCGGCATACCCGCGGAAGGCTGTCCTGCCGTTTCCGCTAAGTGCGGTCTTCATATCGACGACGTTCTCGAGAAAATTATCACGGATATTCCGGCGCCTTCCGGTGATCCGGATGCACCTCTCAAAGCGTTGATTTTCGATTCGCATTATGACTCCTATCTCGGCGTCGTGGTGTATATCCGCGTGTTTGACGGTACGTTGCGCACAGGGGATAAAATCCGTTTGATGTCCACGGGCGCCGTGTTCGACGTGGTGGAAATCGGTACCATGGAACCGTTCGGCCTGCAAAAGACGGACGTGCTTTCCGCGGGAGACGTCGGTTACATCACTGCAAGCATCAAGTCCGTCGGGGAAACCCGCGTCGGCGATACGGTAACGTCTGCCGAGGGCGGAGCCGATGTGCCGCTTGAAGGATTCAGGGAAGTACACCCCATGGTGTACGCCGGCATTTACCCGGCCGACGGCGCACGATACGGCGATTTGCGCGATGCACTGGAGAAACTGCAACTCAACGACGCGTCACTGGTATTTGAACCGGAAACATCGGTGGCGCTCGGGTTCGGTTTCCGCGTTGGTTTCCTCGGACTTTTGCATATGGAAATCATCGAAGAACGTTTGGAGCGGGAATTTAATCTCGACCTTGTGACCACGGCCCCGTCCGTTATTTACAAAGTCACGTTCCGCAGCGGCGAAACGAAAATGATTGACAATCCGTCGAAGTTTCCTTCACCCGATGAAATCGCAACGGCATATGAACCCATCATGAAAGCCTCCATTATCACGCCGACGGACTTTATCGGCGGCATCATGGATATGTGTCAGGACAGGCGCGGCACATTTATCGATATGAAGTATATTGATACGGAACGTGCCGAACTGCATTACGAACTTCCTCTCAATGAAATTATTTATGACTTTTTCGATGCGCTGAAAAGTCGTTCCAAGGGGTATGCGTCTCTTGACTACGAACTGAAAGAATATCGCCCGTCGAAACTCGTCAAACTTGATTTTCTTCTGAACGGAGAACCGGTGGATGCCTTGTCATTCATTGTGTTTGAAGAACGCGCCTATGCCCGCGCGCGGCGTATTGCGGAAAAACTCAAAGACAATATTCCGCGCCAACTCTTTGAAATCCCCATTCAGGCGGCCATAGGTTCCAAAGTCATTGCCCGCGAAACCGTCAAGGCCATGCGCAAGGACGTTTTGGCCAAGTGTTACGGCGGCGACATTACCAGAAAGAAGAAACTGCTTGAAAAACAGAAGGAAGGCAAAAAGAAGATGCGTAAACTCGGCAGCGTCGAGGTGACGCCGGAAGCCTTTATGGC
>CAKRWK010000247.1 GCA_934417455.1 uncultured Eubacteriales bacterium | reverse complement strand
CTTGGAGCAGGTCGCTGCACTGTTGCAGTATTCGTTTCCGCAAGCAATGAGGCGTAGAGAAGTGATGACCCAAATCCGTGTTGTTATCCCGTCGCGCTCCCTTTCACCGGAAGAGTGCGCTGTCGTGGAGAGTGTGTGGGGAATTGTGGGCAACATGTGCAGTGTTGAGCGCGGCATTGTACCCAGTCCACTCCTCCCTTTTACGTAGGCAATCCTCAACGCTTCCGATCGTCTCTTCATCCAGTGCAACACGCTGCTCGACTCCACACATCACCTTGCTTCCCAACCGAGTGTTATTGACATGTACTTTCCGTCTGTGGTTTTCACCACTAGTATCCTCTGGGCTCTGTCCAACTACGCGCTGCTGAAGCAGGGAAGAGAAGTGGGCTCTGCGTGACATTCTTGCTGGAAGAGAGTGCTTCGACTGCAGGTGTGGCGGTCCATTCACACGCACATCCTGCTGCCCTTCCTGCTGTTGGCATCCGTTGAGGCCTTCATCGCTAGACGCCAACTCGATTTGTCCACCAATGCGCTCGTCTCCATTTTCTCCATCTGTCGTTCTGCCCCTCCTTCCCTCACCTAAAGACGTGTCGATTACGCGAATCGACTTCGATCACACCACCAACCCGATGCTCATCCCCTCCTTTGAGTCGTTCTCAAAGTCGCTCGTTGAGATGCAGCCCTATACGTACAGCAGTGTTTATGGAGTCACAGTCAGATCCACTTCAGATCAGCGACTGCTCCCCGTGAAGAAACAAATCGACCAGCTGTTCCGAGCAATCACATCGCTGTCTCCTCTTTGTTGAAACACACAACCCAGTAAACGAACAATCACTCCTCGAACTTGGGCTTGTTGGCCGCTCTCTCCGCCACGGCTTCTCCAGCGCTGTTAAGTTTATCATACTCTATTTTTCTCTCCGCCAAAACGCCCTTCAGTCGCTTCATCGAGAGTTTCACCTTGTGAAGTCGCTCGGGGTGGGGCATCACCACGTTTCTTGACTCGCAGTCGTACTTCTCCGTGAGCAAGAGGTTCTTCTCTTTTAGCAACACGTACCACAACTTGTGAAGAACCTCGAAACTCTTCAAGCGGAGCTCGGAAGACTTCCACGCACGTCCTGTTTGTCATCACGAAAGCAATTAACTAACGTATATGACCTCCTTCCCCGTGTTGGCAGTTGAGTCGATGAATTCTTCCAACCCTCTCATTGGAATGGAATTCTTGAGAGTTAGAATACGTCTGAAACTCATATTCTGTGTGAGGCAGAGATTATCTACGCGAAAGCAGGAACCGGTGTGCATTTGCAACAAAACAGGTCAGGGATCCACCTTCCAGTCGATGGGCTCGAGGTCGTGCTACTTCAGGTATGTGTTTGTTAGCGAAAAGTGGTGGTGGTTGAAAAACGTCGGTCCCTTAAATGCAGACAGAGGGGAAGGCTATCCCTGAAACGTACGCAACGCGCCTACATGCACGGACTCGAGGACGTAGTGTCGCTTCCGATCCACGATCTTGCCCTTCTTCTACACCTCACTCCACCAGAAGCATGCGCACCTGTGCCGGATTCCCCCACAGCAGGAAGACGACGTTCTTCTTCTTCGTGTTGATTTCCTGAATCACAGCGTCTGTGAAGGTCTCCCAGCCCTGCTTTGCGTGCGAATTCGCTTTGTGAGCGCGAACTGTTAGGACCGTGTTCAGAAGCAGCACGCCCTGGTCCGCCCAGTGCAGAAGATTGCCGTGCTTCGGCGGCTCAATCCCCAAATCGTTCTTAATTTCCTGATAGATGTTGCGCAAGGAAGGCGGAATCGCCACGCCACGGTTCACAGAAAAGCAGAGTCCGTGCGCCTACGTATGAGCAGTACGATGGGCAGTCACCTGGTTGTCGTCATGGTATGGATCCTGACCAATGATAACCACCTTCACATTCTCCCACTGGCAGTGAATGAAGGCATTGAATACGTCCTGCCTCGGAGGAAAGATCTTCTGCCCGCTCTTCTCCTCTTCCTGGAGGAAACGCTACGAATGACCCTCATCCCTCACGAATACAAGCAATTTCTTAAAGTAGGGTTTCATAGCCTCAGCATCAATGAACGATCCCCAGTAGCCCGGCACGCCCGAGTGAAACTCGCCGATCCACGAAGTCCTACGCCTTCAATCCCTCTAATCCATATGCTACTGTGGCCTCAGTTCTGACGGCTTCACAGGGGATTGTTTGAAAGGGGGATCGCTCTACACGACAAACCGGCACCCAATCCATGTACCACGATGTGCTTCTCGATATCCTGCGTGAACACAGCTCCTCGCTAACGCACGCCAAGCAGACCTACGCTCACTCCGTTTGACGAGCTTTGCGGGA
>CAKRWK010000246.1 GCA_934417455.1 uncultured Eubacteriales bacterium | reverse complement strand
GTTGCGGGTCTGCGCGCTGCGGCTCCCGGGGTTTTCCTCGGGCAGGCCGGAGAAATCACGCGCGGGGACGGGAAAACCGTTCTGCATGACAGGACCGACGGTGCCGATACGGATGACCCCGGCGTTGCTTTTTGCCGCACGACGGCGTCGTACCCCGACGTTCTCACCGTCCGCGAGACGCTTCCCGCGGACGACGGCAATCTTTTCGGCAAAACCCTGGAAGAGCATGCGCTCGGACATTCGCTTCCCGATATTCTGGCCTCCGCCGGGCGTCGGTATCCGTTTCCGTCGGGGGCACGGGCGGCGACGCTTGTATCGCAGTTTGCCGCGGCCGACGCCGTGGAGGCCGCGGTGACTGCCGCGCGTCGGGGGACGCCGGGCAACTGCCTCCTCCTTGACCGCCTGCATGACCCGTGGTTTGCCGTGTCGCCTTCCTTCCTTGACTGCGCTGGGCGGAGAAAAGCGGCCTGCTATGCCGCAGGCCATGCCACCGTTCCCGTGTCGCTCGACGTGCGGACGGGGGAGAGTCGCGTGACGTTTACCGTGCATAACGACACCCGCCGTGAACTGACAGGGGCGAATGTCGCCTATGAAATTCTCGACGCGTCGGGCACCCGTGTGGACGGAGGCACGTTTGCCGCCGAAGCGACGCCGTTTTCTCATGCGGAAGTCGGCAGTATACACACATCCTCCGTTCTGTTCGGTCATGAACGTTCCTATTTCCTGTCGGCATGGCTGGATGACGGACGGTGCGTTATCGACCGGAATCTCACGGCGTTCGCCGAACCGCGGTTTCTGCGTCTTGAAGACCCGGGCATCCGCATGAGGGTGGAAGACCGGGACGGCCGTCCGGAAGTGATGATTGCCGCCGCAAGACCTGCCTTTGGCGTTTGGATTTACTTTGACGACGGCGTGGCCGCGCCCGACGACAATTTTTTGTCGCTCACGGCGGGAAGCCCCATGTGCATTCCCGTGACGGTGTATGCCAAGGGACAGACGGCCGAGCTTCTCGGACATAAAATTCACGTTCTTTCGCTCTACGACCTGCAAAAAAACTGAAAAGAGGACATATAAAATGAAAAAAGAAAAAAATATCAAAAAGAGAAAAGCAGAAAAGCGCAAAGCCGTGCGCGAGTTGTTCGACGCCTTCAAAAAATTCATCTCCCGCGGCAATGTGGTGGACATGGCCGTCGGTGTCACGGTGGCGACGGCCTTCACCGCCATTGTTACCGCTTTCACCAAAGGATTTATTTCTCCCTTGCTTGCGCTTCTGACATCGGATGCAGACCTGGCCTCCCTCAAATGGGTGCTCCGTCCCGCAGAGACCGTGATAGCCGCGGACGGTACGGAAACGGTCGTCCGTGCCGAAGTTTCCCTCCTTTGGGGCACCTTTCTTCAGTCCGTGATTGACTTCTTCATCGTCGCCGTCGTACTCTTCCTCATCATGCGGATTTTCGCGCGCCTGACAAAGAGTGCCGCCAAACTGGCCGGCGATATGCATGCCAATCTCCCCGGCGTAAAAGAAGAAGCGGCCGCAGAAGCCGCCGCGGCAGCCAAGGCCGAAGCTGAGGAAAAAGCCGCCGCAGAAGCCGCCGCGGCCGAAGCGGAAGCCGAAAAGGCGAGAGCAATTGCGGAAAGCGAAAAAACGCGTGAACAGAGAGAAGAAGAATTGCAACTTCTGCGCGACATCAAAGCCGCTTTGCAAAGCATTTCGGCAAATAAAGATTGACATTTTTCATGATTTTCCGATAAGTTATCATAAAAAAGAAATGCGGGTGCCTCCGGAATCGATGTGCCATCGTTTCTTTTTTTGCGCACTTTTATCCGGTTTGCCACCGTCCGTGACGGGCGATAGGCCATCTGTACATATTTTTTAGATAAATATATTGACAAGCGCGCGTTTTTGTGGTAAAATATACTATCGCAAAGAACACATTTTACGATTCTCTCTTTGCAAAAGAAAGGGAAGATATATGAAATGTCCTGCCTGCGGTTTTCATGACTCCAAGGTGCTCGATTCCCGACCTGTGGAGGACGGAGAAAGCATCAAGCGCCGCCGCGAATGTAGCTGTTGCGGCCGTCGGTTCACGACGTATGAGGTGGTGGACACGGTACCAGTGAAGGTCGTCAAGCGTAACGGCGAGGAAGAATTCTTTGACCGCAGAAAACTCGAACAGGGAATTGCCCGCGCCTGTCAGAAACGGCCGGTCAATGCGGCTGAGATTGCCACGGCCATCGAATCCGACCTGCAGAACGCGCTGGTCACGGAAGTCACATCGCGTGAAATCGGAGACATGGTACTTGAACGTCTGCAGAAAATCGATATTGTTTCCTATATACGTTTCGCTTCGG
>CAKRWK010000245.1 GCA_934417455.1 uncultured Eubacteriales bacterium | reverse complement strand
TGGTTTTCCTGCGCGACCGCCTGTCGGAAGACGTCCCTTTTGACTATGCCGTCCCCCACCGGGGAGAGGCCCTTCTGCGCGCCGTCGCGCGCCTTGCCGAAGGCGGCCCCGTCCGGCTGTGTGCCGTGACAGAAGAAGACGCCGCGGCGCTGTCGGCCCATTTCGGCGCGCGCGCCACGGTCACGGCCTATGACAGCGAATGCGACTACCTCTATGCGCGCACGGACCTTGCCGCATTCCCCGGCCGCAAATACAGCGGCAAGCGGAACCATATCCATGCGTTCTTGCGCGAACACCCCCGCTATGCGTTTCTTCCCATCGACGACACGACCATGCCGCTCCTGCGCTCGTTTTATGAGACCTACCGGCAGACGGAAGAGGACGCGGACGACGGCGCCGCGGCGGAAGGCCGCGCGGTGTATCGCGTGCTTGACCATTTCACGGCGCTTCACGTACAGGGCGCCATCCTGACGGCCGAAGACCGCCCCGTCGGGTTCTATATCGGCGAGGTACAGGGGGACACCCTGTTTCTGCATATTGAAAAAGCCCTGCACGAAGTGCGCGGCGCGTACCCTTTTCTTGTGCAATATGCGGCCGAAAGTGCCCCCCCGTGTGTTCTGTACGAGAATCGGGAAGAGGACGACGGGGATGAAGGTCTGCGCCGCTCCAAGCATTCGTATGAGCCGATAGCGCTCTTAAAAAAATACCGCGTCACGATCGCGCCGCAGTAAGGAGGTGCCATGGATCCCGCTGTTTCCGTCGTTATCCCGTTCTATAACGAAGAAGGCGTCCTGCCCCGCACCCTGCCCGCCGTGCACGCCTATCTTTCCGGCCGGTTCGGGGAGGATTTCGAGCTTATTCTGGTGGACGACGGTTCTACCGACGCGTCGCCGGATAGAGCCGATTCGTTGCATTTACCCCACACCCGTGTGTTGCGAACGCCCGAAAACCGCGGCAAGGGACACGCCGTGCGCACCGGTATGCTGGCGGCGACGGGCGGCATTCTCCTCTTTACCGACTGTGACCTTGCCTACGGCTGTGACGTCATCGGGGAACTGTACGATTTTCTGAACGATGACCCCGGGGCCGACATGGCGGTCGGCTCCCGCGCGGCGCACCCGGACGGCTACGCGGGGTACCCTTTCTTCCGCCGTCTGTTTTCCCGCACCTACCGGGCTCTTCTCCGTCTGTTTTTCGCCCTGCCCGTCAGCGATTCGCAAAGCGGCATCAAGGCGTTCCGGCGGGAATGCGCCCATGCGGTTTTTTCCCTTTGCCGCACCGACCGTTACGCCTTTGATTTTGAAGTGATCATGATCGGCTCCCGCCTTGGCTTTTCGGTGCGCGAATACCCCGTCCGGGTCCTCCACAACGAAAAAGGAAAAATACGTTTTTTCCGCGACAGCGCCCGGATGCTGCGCGACCTGTTCCGCATCCGCCGCTACGTCCGCACCCTTCCGAAAACCGCGCGCCACGAGTAATGGACGCGCGGTTTTTTCTTTTTTGAAAAATTTTTCCGAAAGCGCGAAAACCTGTTGAAAATAAAAGGTATATATGTTATAATGTATATAAGTATTATTATATTCTTTCGGAGCGTGGCGTATGCAGGAATTAAAAGACGTGCGGGACGCGGCCATGGACCTGGTCCGCTCTCACTACTCGCAGACCGTTTTTGATCTGTGGTTTTCCGATCTCACCCTGTCTTCTCTTGACGATAAGACCGCGATGTTTTCCATTAAAAGCGATTTCAAACAGACCATTGTACAGAATAAATACGCCTCCGTTATCTCCGACGCGCTGAAGGAAGTGCTTGGTTTCTCTGTCGATGTGAAAATTGTATCCACCGAAAAGAGCGAAGGATTCTCACGCCCGGGCTTTACGGACAGGGTGGCCTCGTCCCTTTCGGAGCAGGAAAAAACAGCCCCCGCCCCGCGGCCGGAAAAACAGGACATCGGCGCGGATATCGAGAGCAAAAACGTTTTTTCCCAGTATACCTTTGAAAACTTCATTGTCGGGGACTCCAACAAATTCGCGCAGGCGGCCTGCATCGCCGTGGCGCGCAACCCCGCGACCAACTATAACCCCCTGTTCATTTACGGCCAGAGCGGCCTCGGCAAAACGCACCTCCTGTATGCCATCACCAACGAGATAAAACGCACCATGCCGGATGTGCGCATCGTTTATAAAAAAGGCGACGAGTTCACAAACGAACTGATCCGTGCCATTCAGAACGGCACGACAGAGGCGTTCCGCGAAAAATACCGCCACGCCGACGTGCTCCTGATCGACGATATCCAGTTTATCGCCGGGCGGGAATCGACCCAGGAAGAATTCTTCCATACCTTCAACGCGCTCTATGAC
>CAKRWK010000244.1 GCA_934417455.1 uncultured Eubacteriales bacterium | reverse complement strand
ATGTGGCGGATGCGCTTGACGTAATTTTTCTTATGCTTCGCCGTGCCAACAAATACATTGAAGAAACCATGCCGTGGGCGTTGGCGAAAGACGAAAGCAAAAAAGCGCGTCTCGGTACCGTGCTTTATAACCTTCTTGAGGTTATCCGAACGTCGGCGGTTCTGCTGACGCCTTTCCTTCCCGGGACGGCGAAGAACATTTTCGCACAACTCGGAACGGACAAAACCTCTTATGACACCGTGACGGCATTCGGTGCGCTTGTTCCGGAGCGGCCGCTCGGTGAGGCGTTTGTCCTGTTTGCCCGTCTGGATGAAAAAGCCTTCTATGAAGCCGTCGAAAAACAGAAAGAAAAACATGCGCCGAAACCCTCCGTGCCGGAACCTGCGCACGAGGCCGAAATCGGTATCGGAGATTTCGCAAAAGTGGAACTGCGCGTCGGTGAAATTCTTTCCTGCGAGCCTGTCCCGAAGGCGAAAAAGCTTCGGAAGTTGTCCGTCGATCTCGGGTACGAAAAAAGACAGGTCGTTTCCGGCATCGCGAATTTCTACAAGCCGGAGGACCTTGTCGGAAAGAAAATAGCGCTTGTCTGCAACCTGAAACCCGCCAGACTCTGCGGCGTGGAAAGTGCCGGCATGCTTCTCGCCTCCGGCGATGAGGAGGTTAAGGTCATTTTCCTTGACCCGTCGGCGAAAAACGGAGACAGAATCCATTGATGAAATATTTCGACTCACACGCGCATTACTATGATTAACTCTTTGCTGCGGAGTATCCGCAAGGAGCGGACGACCTTCTGTCCCGTCTCTTTTCGGAATCCGTGTCGGCGATTATCAACATCGGCACGTCGCCGGAAACTTCCCGAGCCGCCGCGGCACAGGCCGGGCGGTTTTCGCACATGTATACCGCCATCGGCATTCACCCGACGGACGGGCAAAGCATTGCCGATATAGACGGTGCGCTTGCCGATGTGGAGCGGATGATAAAAGTGCCGGAAAATAAATGTGTGGCAATCGGCGAAATCGGCCTTGATTACCACTATCCCGATACGGATAAAGAAAAGCAGAAGTATCTGTTCGAGCGGCAGATGGAGATGGCCGAACGTCTCGGTCTGCCTGTCTGTGTACACGACAGAGATGCACACGGGGACGTCATGGAAACGGTGACCCGCCATCGGGACGTCGTCGGCGTTATGCACAGTTTTTCCGGTTCGGCGGAAATGGTGCGGGAACTGATGCGTCTCGGATGGTACGTTTCGTTTTCCGGCACCGTGACCTTTACAAACGCGCGCCGGGTCAGGGAAGCGGCGGCCGCCGCGTCTCCCGACCGTGTACTTATAGAAACCGATGCGCCGTACCTTGCGCCGCACCCCCTGCGTGGTACCTGCAATCACTCGGGTAACCTTGTCTATACCAATGCGGCTTTGGCCGCCGCTCTCGGCATCACACCCGAGACCTGCGCCGCCGTGACGCAGGAAAATGCCGTCCGCCTGTTCGGAATCACGGATTGTCTGTCATGAGAAACGGATATTCCGCACGGGAAAACAGCGCGTTTATCATGGCATATACGGCCGTTGTCGTTCTTCCGACATCCAGAGCAATGCCCATACAGCCGAGTTCGTCTGCCAAGGCGAACTTGGCTTTTATATTTTTCAGGGAGTCAAACGCAACGTGCCGTTCTTCTCTGGGTCCGCCGTGAAACCGGGTGTAAGAGAACCGGCAGATACCGGTCTTTTCATCTTCCGTCACGCGGTTTTTCGAGCGACAAAGGCGCTTGCGGATGTCCTCTCTCGTAACGGCCTCGCCGTTGTCGTATCCGAAGGCCGGTATGTCGATAAACATGTGGGAGCTTTCCGTGATGTCCGCAAAATGCCGAAAGACGCTTTCTTCGCCGTCCGCAAAAGACGGAATATCGGGAAGCACACATTTTTCGTACATCAGAACGTCTCCGTCCGCGAAATCCGCTTCGACCGCCGGTGCATTTGCGTCGGTTTCCGTAAAAAGAATCAGGTCACATCCAAGAAGGGTTTTACGCATGTCGAGAAGAAAGGCGCGGTAATCTTCCGGTGCGGATTTTGCCGTCCGATAAAAGGCCACGGTGATTCCGTGACAACCTTCCGCCTTTGCGACGGCTGCCAGTTTTTCCGCCAGTGCCGTGCGCCGCTTTTCATCGGGCAGGGAAATTGCTCTGCCGTCCGCTTCCGATACGCGTAAAAGGATGCTTTTGCCGCAGGTTTTGACCATGCCGAGAACATTTTTTCCGCCGGAGAGTAACCGGACGGTATTTCCGTCCGTGACGGCGGCACCGACCGTAACGTATGTCATATAAGGCAACGCCGCCCAGAAAGCCTCTGCGGAACAGTCCGGATA
>CAKRWK010000243.1 GCA_934417455.1 uncultured Eubacteriales bacterium | reverse complement strand
GGTATGCACCTTGCCGTCTTTACGACGCTTCCCGCCGTCTTTCCGTCCATGATTCTGTCTGATTTTGCGCTCTCTGTTCCCGCAAGGAAGCATTCTCCGTCGGCGTCTCTGTTTTCTTTCCTGTTTAAGATTTCAGAACAAGGCGCGCGGGTATTTGCCGTCGGCCTGCTTTGCGGCTTTCCCGTCGGCGCAAAAATGACGGCCGACCTGTACCGTCGCGGCGCCGTCGGGAAGGAAGAAGCGGAACGCCTCGCGGCATTGTCTCTCGGCGCGAGTCCTGCGTTTCTGGTGGCCGGCGTCGGCGTCGGAATGTACAAAAACGCCTTCGTCGGAATTCTGCTGGAGTTTATATCTTTGTTTTCCGGAATATTGACAGGGATGCTGTTTGCCGTCGGAAAGGTGCCTTCAAAAAAAGAGTCGTCTTTTTCCCCTCCGCCGTTCCGACCTGTGGAGAGTGTCCGCCGCGCCGGTGTGAACGCCGTTACCCTTTGCGCGTTTGTCTGTCTTTTCGGCGCTGTCGGATACGTCATCCGCGCAACCCTGCCGATACCGATACTTGTTTCCGTTTTGCTTTCCGTAACGGAAATCAGCGGGGCTTGCGCCTACATCGGCAGCATGGCCTTCCCCCTTGTTCTTCGCGGAACGCTGACCGCCTTCGCCGTTGCGTTTTCCGGACTGTCCGTCCTTTGGCAGGCCATGAGTTTTCTCTCCGACACAGACCTGCGTTTCGGACGTTTTTTCGCCATAAAGACGGTGCAGAGCTTTCTTGCCGCTCTGCTCGGCTTCGTCTGTTTTTCCGTCCTGTAACCCGGGGCTGCGCGATTTCCGTGAAAAACGGAGTATCGGAATTGTATATAAGAATCGGCATAATGCACAAACGAACCCCTGCTTTTTCGTTCGTTTGTGCATTATTTTTGTGCATTTTTAACAAAAAAAGCGATACACTTTTGTTTAATATGTTGATTTTCAAAAAGGCGCATGATACAATATAATAAGGAAGAAAGAAGAAACCGCGGGAAAGGAGAGTTTTACCCATGAGAAAGAGCGATTCCCTGTCAGCGCCCCTTTTTGAAATGCCGCAAATGTCCGTCGAACGGTTGCATCCGGAAGACATCATAACGACAAGCGGCGGACACGTGGAAGACGACGGTACGATTTACACGCCGTCGGATGAACTGCCCCTCGAATAGAGATTTCAAAAAAAGAAAAAACGAAAGGAAATATCATGAAAAACAAACAGCAAAGCAAGCGGCGCTTTTTGTGGCTGATCCTTGTCGCCACCGTCGTCGCACTGCTCACATCGGTTCTCCTTGTGCATACATTTGCTACGGGCGAAACCGATGAAGAAGACACCACACCGGGTTGGGGTTCCGTTTCCCTTTCCCTCGGCGAAAATTTTGACCTGCACTTTTATCTGAAAAACGCGGAGCCGGATGACTTGTCCGTTTCCTTTGAAAGGAACGGACAAGTCATCGAAAACGTCACGGCGAGCACCTCGGATAAAGGTACATACTACGCTTATACCGGCATTACCCCGCAGTTTTTTGCCGATGAAATCACCGCTACGCTGACGTATACCGACAGTGATGGCGAGAAAACCATGAAGTACACGGCATCGGTCGAATCCTATTGTGAAAAGGTAAAGCACAGTACGTCGGATGAATATACTGCCGCGAAACCCGTTGTCGCCGCGATTCTCGCCTATAGAGAAGCCGCAAAAGAATACGTTGCCCCGACGGGCGCCGTCACGGACGTGCCGAACGGGGACGCCGTGAAAGTTCTCTACCCCACCGCCGTCAAAGGCACGGACATCCGCTCCGCGCAACTGGTGCTCGGCAATGACATCCGCATGGCGTTTCTTCTGTCGGATACGGCGGCAACCGGTACGGCTACCGTGACCGTCGGAAACAGTCAAACGACATTAACGGTCAGCGGCGGAAAAATCATACTGCCCATGAAAGCCGCCGACCTTCTCAAAAAAGTAACGGTGGTATCTCCACCTCGTGGACATCCGGAGCCCTTTCCGTAAAAGACGGAAAGATTTACCTTAACGATGTTTCCACAGGAAAGGAGGCTACTGTAAAATGGTATAACGTGCGCACCATCTACGTCAAGAGCGAAAAACAATTCTATCTGTACCTCGACGACGAATTTATCGGCACCGCCTCCACCGCCAAAGATAAAAACTTCGCAAATTGTAGCACTGTTCTATATCCCAACATAGCCGTCGGTACAAAGGGAACGAAAGGATCCATTACCTATATAGATAATCTTGCGTTCTACGCCTCTCCATCAAGAGCAATAAAACGTTAACCAACACAGATTACCAAAACGAATCAACAGAAAAAAAGCGCGACGGGGTATGTC
>CAKRWK010000242.1 GCA_934417455.1 uncultured Eubacteriales bacterium | reverse complement strand
CAGCGCTCCGTACTTGACGGAATTCCGGTAATACGCTTCCACCACTTTCCGACCGCGGGGTGTCATATGTTTGGACGTAAGAACGGTTTTCTCGCCGCGCCCCTTACAGTCGTGCATGATTTTTTCCAGTTTATCCGGCGTCACGCCGTTTTTCCGCAGGAGAACGGAAGCGCAGGAAAGTTCTTCACGGGCCAGTGATAAGAGAATATGTTCCGTTCCTATATACCGTCCGCCGCACTCTTCGGCCACCGTAACGGCGCCGTTAATGGCTTTTTCTGCTTTTTCCGTAAATCTGTTCATACACCCGTCTCCTTGTTTTTTTAAAATTATGCCCGTACTTTGTCGTTCTCAATCGGTCGGATACAAGGTTTTTGTCTCTGTCGCACGCAGAATGTATGTCAGAAGTTTTCCGTACAGCGCGGGGGACATTTCTCCCGTTTCTTCTTCACAAAAGGCGCGTTCCACCGAGCGTACGGCCGCTTCCGTTTCTTCGGAGTAATAATCGGATGCGGGAACACGCACCGGATTTTTCGATATACCGTTCCATATTCGCAGATTTTCGTGCAGTTTCCGCACGTCGGGATTACAGTCCCCGCGTTTCAACGTCACGGAAGGAACAGGTACATCGGAATGCCTGTGTGCCGGGCGGCAGGCATTCACAAGCGCCGAAAACGTTTCGTAATTGACCTCCCCGGTCGGCGCAAGTCGCTTTTTTTTCTGAAAAAGAGCAACGGCATCTCTTGTTTCTTTCCCGTAAACTCCGTCACGCGGTACATGCGTAAAATCATCGTCTGTTTGCGATACGGTGCGGAGCATGGACTGGACGTTGCGTATAGCGGCAGGCTTATCGTTTATGAAATACACGATGAATCCTCCTTTAGGAGATGGTATAACCGGGAAACTGCGCGTCGTCGACGGCCGAACCGACGTACAGATCCTCGTAAACGGACACAATAGCGTTCCAGACAACGACATTGACACGTCCTTCGCTGCTGGCAGATAATCCGAACGTGTCCTGAAACGCGATGACAGCGGCCTGCGTCTGCGGCCCGAAAATGCCGTCCTGCGTCAGCCGCGGTATGGCCGGGTATACATCGGAAATGTAGTTCAGATACCCCTGCAATACCCGGACGTCGTCCCCCTGCAGACCGACACGAAGAATGCGTCCGGGGAACGGCAGGATTTCTCCCGGCCGGTACGTGAATTCAAGCGAGGATACCAACCCGTAGTACACGTTCTGCATTTTATCCCAGACGAGGCGGTTGACGACACCGGTTTCCGTCATACCGTAGGTTCTCTGAAAAGAAATGACAGACTGTTCCGTTTCCGTTCCGAACGCCCCGTCCTGACGGACATCCCGCACGGAGGGTACGAAAGCGGCAATGTAAGCAAGATAATACTGTATGACACGGACATCTCGCGAGGCGTCCCCGCGTTTCAGTTCACCCGGATATTCCGTTTGTAATTCGGCCAGACGAATGCCTTCCGAATTCAGTGCGGATACGCGTTTTACACCGTTATATATGAGCAGAATCTGATTCCACGTTTCTTTTCCGATCAGACCGTCCACACGGAGACCGAAAATTTCCTGAAACTTACGAATGGCGGCCGTTGTGCCGGCCTCAAAAAATCCGTCGGCCGGCGTGATTTTTGGAATGCCGGGAAAATTCGATGAAATCCGGTTCAGACGACGCTGCGCGAGTTCGACGTCCCGGCCGCTGTCGCCCTCACCGAGCGGTGTCGGCGGCGCACTCAGCACTACATCCTCCACCGGTGCGTTGTAGACAATTTCCACGTCGTTTCCGTAATATTCCTTTATGATTTCTTCGGCGGTTGCCCCCTGCTTTGCGAGTTCCACCGTTCCCCACTGGGCAAGCCCGGTGCAGGCCACTTCCACGCCGTCGCAGAACTGGGCGAAAAGTGGTTCGACAAATCCGATTTTGCGCAGATAAGAATCGAAAATGTCATCCACGATGGTACTGACATTCTCGAAGATGTCTCTCTGATACACATAGTTTTGGTCGTACGCAGGAGACGACGTAATGTCAAACGCATATCCTCGGCTCGGATAGTATTCCGTATACACGCGGTTGAGTGCCACGGAAATCTGCGCAAGCACATTGGCGCGGATGGATTCTTCCGGCCATGTGGGATAGATTTCGCTGGACGCAACGTTTTTTATATAGGAAGCAAACGGTTCCGTTACGTTCAGACCGCTGCTACCGGGGGCGCCGATATGTACGACGATTTGCGCGGGAATAACGGGATAATCAGGCATACTGTTTCATGTCTCCTTTCAGAGTCTTGGATTGTCTTGGTATACCACCGTTTCGGTGCCCATCGGCTGATTTTTGTCGGACGCAAATTCCGAATACGGTATCAGATTAACGGGAAGA
>CAKRWK010000241.1 GCA_934417455.1 uncultured Eubacteriales bacterium | reverse complement strand
CGGCGTGGCCGGGTACGGCGGCCCCGCCGTCTTTCCCATGGCGCTTGCCCGCGTGTTCCGCGTCGCCTCGGCCGTGCATATCCCCATCATCGGCACGGGCGGCGTTACCACAGCCGAGGACGTCCTCGAAATGCTCGCGGCCGGCGCCACCGCCGTCGGCGTCGGCGCCGCCAATCTCCGCGACCCGTATGCCTGCCTGCATATCGTCGAAGACCTGCCCGCCGCCTGCCGTAAATACGGCATCCGCACCCTCGATAAGCACCGCCAAAACCCGCGCCCCCATCCGTGACCTTTTCTCGTTTTATCGGAAAATGTGGGAATTTTATAAAACTTCGCTCATGAAATGTGAAAAACCGTGCGAAAATTCGCTCATGAAATGTGAAAAACCATGTGAAAATTCGCTCATGAAATGTGAAATTTTCAGAAAAATTCGCTCATAAAATGTGGGGAGCCCTTGACATTTGGTAAAATGCCGTCCCGGCACTCGTTGCGACGGCATTTATACTTTTCCTTATTTCTGCACGTTTCTCATTAAGCGAATGATGAAAACGTTCCGGCCGGACGGGAGCGACGGTGCCGAAAAATGACGAAAAACAGTAAAAAACAAAGAAAAGCCTTCTTTTCGGAAGACTTTTCTTTGTTTTCTGTGCACACCCCGTGCCGGGGAGCGAAACGGGCGATTGTCTCTCCTGTGGGGGGCGTTCAGAGGGGCGGGAGACGGTAATACAGCACTTCCGCCGTCGACGGACGGATATATATGAGGGGAAGGCCGCGTTTTTTCGCGTAATCGACGGTATAGGCGGTGCCGCCCTTCTGACCGTCGTAGGCGCAAAGGAGAAGGTCGGCATGGTCGACCAGATAGCGGTTGCGCGTGAAGTAACAGCCGCGGGCGTAGGCCGGAGAGGTGATCACGGATGAAGTGCACCCACGCAGAATCATTTCGCGGCGATACCGGTCCTTTCCGCTCCAATCGGCCGCCTGCCCCGGGAAGGGGATAACGCCGACAAGCGACACTTCGGGGTACCGCCGGCGGCAGGCAAGCACGGCTTCCGCCGCCCACGTGTCAAACCCCATGGCCATGCCGGAGAGAAACGTATCGTATCCCGTCATGACCAGTTTTTCGACGGTTTCCGTCAGCTTTTCTTTGAATTTTACAAAATCCGGGTCATCGTCCCTTTCCGTAAAGGGCATTTTCTCCGGTCTGTATCCTGTAAACGCTACGGTCATAAGGTCTTCCTTTCGTATAAAAACGTTATATCGGGAATCCGTACCTATTATATCATATATTTTCGCGGATGTCAACCATAAGTTACGAACAAAATACTTGTAGTTACTGTTCTTTTCCCAAAAGTTAACCTATACTATCGGTATAAGATATATAACCAAGAGGAAAACTATGGACAAAAGAGCCATCGGTAAACGCATACGTATGTGCAGGGAAGACCGCGCGTGGAGCCAGGAAGCACTGGCCGAGGCGGTCGGCATCAGCGTGACATACGTCGGCATGATTGAGCGCGGCGAAAAGGTACCGCGCCTCGAAACCTTTGTGAAAATCGCGACCGCCCTCGGCGTGTCGGCCGACCCGCTCCTCGCCGACGTCCTGCCGACGGCGGCGAAGGCCGAAATGTCGGCCATGTCGGAAAAAATCCATGCGCTGAGCGAGGACGAACGCTCGCGCATTTACGAGGTCGTCGAGACCATGCTGCGCCACAAACGCCGCTGATTGACCGCGAATCGCCTAAACGAAACAGCGCAAATCACTTAAACGAAATGCCGCAAACACGGAAAATAAGAGGGCGGTCCCCGATGCAAAACCTGTCGGATACCGTCCTTTTGTCCGTGTTTTTGTTTTTTCATTCCTCTGGGCGTTTTCTGCGGGATGTGTAAAAGCATGGCCGTTATGCCCGTATGACCCCGTTGCTGTCGGCGGTGCCGGCGGCCGAGGAGGCTTTTGTGACGGAGGCGGACGTCGAGCCGAGCACGACGACCAGCGCGTTCATCGCGCAGGGCATTTTCACCGAAGCAATGCCCGAGACGGTGACGTAACTGTCGGCCGTGAGGTTCAGCGTGGCGGACTTGCCGACGGTGGAGAAGGTGGGGGAGCAGTCTGTGCTCTCGCTTGCCATGCCGCCCGCAAGACCGATGGCAATGACGGCACCGCCCGTGTAGCGGTAGCCTCCTTCGGTGTCAATCGACGAGTCGGCGCGGCCGTAGGAGATAACCACCGAGAAGCCGCCCGAGAAGAGCAGACCGTCGCCCGAGGTGCGGCTGTTGGAATCCACGCCGTCGCCGCCCGCGTACACATAGAGCGTGCCGTCCGAAATGACAATGGATTCGCCCGAGGTGCCCGTGCCGTTGATGCCGTCGTCGGTAGAGACCACCGAGATGTCACCGCCCGAGATTGTGACGGTC